>NZ_JAOTGJ010000024.1:0-33810 GCF_044427225.1 Streptococcus sp. 2022WUSS037
TAACCAATCCACGAATATCAGAGTGGCCAATGCCCGAAGCTAAGAACTAGGCTCTTTCTAGATACTTTTCATTTTTTATCAGTTCGATTGTTTTTTACTTGACAAAGGGCTTTACATATCAGTCATTATTTTATCTTTGATTCCTTCGAAGAGCGGAGGCTGGGCAAAAAGACCAACCTTGCTTCTCAGAGTTCGTGTCAACATCTGAGCGCAGTGGTTGATTGGCTTTAACAGTCCAGTGGACTGTTAATATTGAGGTGAACTTGTTTCGGCCTATCTCCAGCCTTCAAAGGCTCCCGAACCTTTGAAGTGAGTACTAAAAACAAACTAATACTCAATGAAAATCAAAAGTAGCCTAGAAAACGAAGTCGAAGATAGAACTCTGTTACTTTCTTATTTCAAGGTAACAGGCTGAAAACTTCCACTGGAGCTTTTCACTCATCAAGGCTCTTGACAACGGATAATTTTGATTTTCGAAGAGTATAAACAACTAGAAATAACAAAAAAGTAGGTTGCCCTACTTCTGCCTATTTCTTTTCAGACTAAACCTGTCCGGTACAGGATCTTCCCCACCTTCCACAAAGGGATGACAGCGACTAATTCGAGCCAGGCCCATCAAAAACCCCTTGAGTCCATGTTTTTGCAAGGCCTCAATCATATAAGTGGAACAAGTGGGCCGATAGCGACAGGAGGGCGGAAAAAGGGGAGAAATAAATTTCTGATAGAATTTGACCAGGCCAATGAGTAGCTTTGTCATTTTTTCTTGACCGGCTTGGTAACTGCTAGCGTATGCAGTTTGCTGATGTCTTTCTTATTGAGCTTGCGGTATTCCCCTGGGCGTAAACCGGTCAAGTCCAAATTCCCAAAGCGGGTACGAGAGAGTTTGTCCACCTGTAAACCAACTGCTTCAAACATCTTCTTAACCTGGTGGTTTCTACCTTCATGGATTGTTAATTCCACAACTGAGCGGTTCTTAACGGGATCCACCTTGATAATCTCATACACCGCTGGTTTGGTTTTCTTGCCATCAATGACAACACCACGGGTCAAGGGACGCAGGACTTCCTTGTTAGCAACCCCTTTGACACGCGCCAAGTACACCTTATCAATCTCATTACGAGGGTGAATCATCTCATCCGTAAAATCACCGTCATTGGTCAAAATTAGGACACCTGAAGTATCCCAGTCCAAACGACCAACAGGATAAATCCGCTCTTTGACCGTTGGCAACAAATCCACAACGGTCTTTCGTCCCTTGTCGTCTGACACACTGGAAATAACACCTTTTGGCTTATGGAGTAGGTAATACACTTTCTCCTCGTTGTAAATCGGCTGGCCTTCTACTTCTACCTTATCGCCTGACTTAATGGTCGTTGCCAATTCGCGAACAACTTGACCATTAACGGTTACCAAGCCCTGCTTAATCAATTCTTCTGCTTTACGACGACTGGCTACACCAGCGTGGGCAATGTATTTGTTAATTCTCATCTTCTAACTCATTTCTTTCTATGAATAGCTCAGTTTCTTGCTCAACCAAGTCGATTTCAGACACATCTGGCAATTCTTCTAGGCTATTGATTCCCATGTAATCCAGGAAATAATCCGTCGTTACATAGAGATTGGGTCTACCAAGAACTTCCTTCTTCCCATTCTCACGGATAAGGTCAAAGGCCTGTAACTTACTAATGGCACCGCTGGAATTGACCCCACGAATATCATCGACTTCAATCCGTGTAATAGGCTGTTTGTAGGCAACAATCGACAAGGTTTCCAAAAGAGCTCTGGACATGGTCTGGTTGATAGGTGTCTTGGCATAAATCCGCAAAAGGTCGGCATACTCTTTCTTAGTGACCAACTTGTAGCGGTTGGAAGATTCTAAGAGAGCGAGACCCGATGCCTTGTCGGCCATGTATTTTTCACTGAGTTTTTCTAATTGCTGGCTGACAGCTGTGGGCTGCAATTCCAGCATCTCTGCCAAATTGCGTAAGCTCAAGCCATCCTCACCTGCTACAAAGAGCAGGACTTCGATTTCAGCTAAGCGATTCATGTTCACTCCTTACTAGATAAATATCTCCAAAGGTTTCTGCCTGTTCCAGAACAATCTCATGGACCTTGACCAATTCCAAGGTTGCCAGAAAAATGGTAATGACCTCATTGATGTCCTGGCTCTCCTTAAAGAGCTGGCCCAGTTCAATCCGTGAACTCGTTTGAAAACGACTGCGGACAAAGTCCATCATGTCTTCGATTTTATACTCATCACGGGCAATGGTCGCATGGGACTGACGGAGACTGGCCTGTTTTTCAGCCATGACTTTCGAAAAGGCTAGGAAAATATCAATGACTGTCTTGTCTTTAGCTAGCTGAACATCTTCATAAATCAAGTCCAGCTTGGGTTTTGAAAAATAATTGGCCCGTTCATCATGCTGTTCCCCCATTTTTTCACTAAGAAGTTTGAACTTGCGGTATTCTTCCAACTGGTCCAAGAGGTCCATTTCTGGGTCATCTTCAGGGTCTGTCTGCTCGACAACTTTTGGTAAGAGCCTACGGCTTTTGATGACCATCAACTGACTGGCCATGACCATATACTCTCCTGCCACCTCCAAACGCATGGCCTGTAAGGTGGCAATGTAGGCAAGGTATTGCTCAATGACCTCTGTAATTGGAACCTCGTAAATATCTACTTGATACTTGGAAACCAGGTGAAGCAAGAGATCCAGAGGTCCTTCAAAATCTTTTAATTTTATATCCATTATCTAAATTTTTCCAAACTCATGCTTGTTTTTAGTCCCAACTGCTTGGCGATTTGGTCCAAGGATTTTCCCTCATCTATCTGGCTCAGAATATACTGTTCTCTTAATTTTTGGGCTGTCCAATCAGGCTTGCCGATGGACCGGACAAATTCCGTCAGACGATTGAAAAACCATTGACGAGAATAGGTCTGCCCTTTTTTGTCAAAGACATACATTCCAGTCAAATGCCTTTCCAAATAAACAAGTAATTCCTTGGGCAAGGTGAGAACGCGTTTGGCTCCCCCTTTCTCAACTGTTAGGACTTGAAAATCCAGATTGACCTGCTGGCTAGTCAGCTCTGCTATTTCGCTAGGTATCAATCCCAAATATGCTATCAAAAGAGCAATGAGCTGTCCCTCCAGCCAAGGATTGTCTTGAAAAAGGAGAGAAAGATCCTCACGCTCCAGCTTTTTTTTAACGCTGGCTGGACCTGTCAGAGCCTGTAGCTTGTAAAACCTGTCCAAGCGACCTCTTTCATAGAGAAAGTAGAGAAATTGATTGACCGTTGAGAGCTTTCTCTTCTGAGCAGCAGGTTTCAAGTCTAGAAGGGACTGTTGATAGACCAGTAAGGATTGCTGGTGAATATCCCCTTTTGTTACTGTCACAAATTGCTGCAGGTCGTAGGTATAGGATTTTTGACTATTAACACTGACCTTTTTGCTCTGGATAAACGCTTCTATGGCCTGCTTCATTTCTTACCTTCTTTTGATGCTAGGGGGAAATTATGCAGGAGGGCATTGATGGCTTTGAGAATGGATTTACGGGTAATAATACCTAGAAATTCTCTATTTTCCCCTAGAACGGGTAGGAAGGATTGGTCGACTAGCTTGCGCATGACTTCTGTCAAGTCATAATCCAAACCAACCGTCTCTTCATCTGTCTTAGCAATCAAGGAAATATCTGTATTCAATTCATCATCTGATAACTCATGCTCAGCCTGGTACTTGATAATCTCCGTCAAGCCAATGGTGCCGAAGAAACGACCATCTTCTGTCACCACGGGCACACGGGAATAGGTCATGTGGCTGAGTAACAGCTTGGCATGGTCAATATTATGGGTATCAATGATAACGGCCAATTTATCTGCTGGTGTTAAGAACGTTTCTTCTTGATCCAGTAAAAACGCTTCAAATTCTCGTGCAATCATCGTGAAATATCCTTTGTCAAAGCTGGAAATAGTTGGTGCTGTCGATTGTAGTAATCCACATGGAAGTGATCATCATAGATGGTCACTAGGGCATAAAGACATTCTCTGACCAAACCACGAGGTTGGCTGACGGAACCAGGATTGAGGAAGAGGGTCTTGCCACGCACTTCTGCATCTGGCACATGCAAATGCCCATACAAACAAATGTCTGCATCCACTTCCTGGGCCCAATAATCCAACCGTTGCCAGCCGTAATTAATGCCATAGAGATGACCATGGGTCTGAGCAATGGTCACATCACCCAATCGGGTAATGAGCTGGTCAGGGTAGCCACCAAAATAGTCGCAGTTGCCATTGACCACTTGAATACCATCCCACAAGCTATCTTGACTATCTAGCTCCGAATCGCCATTGTGAAAGATAGCGTCTACCTTGCCAAGATAATGTTTTTTAATCTCTTCTACAATCTGTCTATCCCCATGAGAGTCGCTCATGACTAGGATTGTTTTGCTTGCTCCTGCCATACTGGAAATGCCTCCACTAATTTTTCTAGTGCTTGTGCACGATGGGAAATCTTATTTTTTTCTTCTAAGGTCAATTCTGCCGAGGTCTTACCTGTTTCGCCTACGAGGAAAAGCGGATCATATCCAAACCCGTTTTCCCCACGGAGGTCCATACCGATAAAACCTTCCCAGTCCGCTTCGACCACCAAACTATCACGATTTGGCGCTGCCATGACCAGAGTACAATGGAATTGAGCAGAGCGATTTTTTAGGTCGAAGACCATGGCCAATTCATGCAAGAGCTTGGCATTATTGAGCTCATCTGTGGCATCTGGTCCTGAAAAACGGGCAGACCAAACTCCTGGCAAACCACCGAGAGCATCAACCTTCAAGCCTGAATCATCAGCCAAGACCATCTTGCCTGTCAGCTCTGCTATGGTTTCAGCCTTGAGCCTTGCATTTTCCTCAAAGGTCATACCTGTTTCTGCTACATCTGGCAGGTCAGGATAATTGTTGAGGTTCTCGACCTGGTAGCCAAAACGCTCAAAAAACTTGCGAAATTCCTTGGTCTTACCTTCATTTTTAGTGGCAATCAAGATGGTATCTCCCACGCTTGCCAAGCCCTTGTCTTGACCGAAGAAATCTGCCGTGCTAACCCCTGTTTGGGGCAGATGAACCAAGAGCAATTTGTCAGCTTCTGTCACCAGAATAGCTCCTTGGTGTTGGAGAGTCTTGAACTGGCGATTGTTTAACTCATTCAAAATATCACAGGCAAATTGAAAGAGGGCAAATTCAGACTGAAGTTTGATCACTTCAATCTTGACACACTGGTTGAAGTTGTCATCTTCATAGTTACCTGCAATCAGTTTATCAAACAACTGACCAATCTGGTAAATTTCCTGCTCTCTTCCATTTTCTCCAAAGGAACCAAGTAGGTTAGCAAAGCTAGCCTTTCCAATAAACCAATTGTGTTCATCTCTGTATTCGTATATCTTGTCTGTCATAGTTCTACATGCTCCACATGAATATCAATGCCCATCCAGCTTTCAGCTATTTCCTTGAAAGCTGCCGGACTAGCTGTTGTGTAAAATCTGTGCTGAATATCCTTTTCGGTTCGGCTGCGGTTGATTTGAAAATAATTTAATAATACAGAAATATCCCGCGCACACTCTGCACCACTGTCAATCAACTTGACCTCCTTGCCCATGGCATTCTGAATGATAGGGCGAAGCAGGGGATAATGGGTGCAGCCCAAAACCAAGGTGTCCACTTTCCCAACGAGTGGGCGAAGTGTCTCATAAACAATCTTTTTGGCAAGACTGGATTGGTGGCTATTGGACTCAACCAGTGGTGCAAATTTAGGACAGGCCAAACTGTCTACCTGCGTTTCCGGAGAAAGGGCCTGAATTTTTTCACGATAGATATCGGATTGAATGGTCATAGCCGTTCCTAAGACACCAACCTTACCAGTTTGCGTTGCCTTGATAGCTGCCGAGGCACCTGGTAAAATAACACCCAAAACAGGAATATCCAATTTTTCCTTGACTTCTTCCCAGGCTACCGCTGTTGCCGTATTGCAGGCAAAAACAATCATTTTTACATTTTTTGTCAAAAGGAAATTGACCAACTGCCACGTATATTCTCTGATTTGTTCTGCTGGACGGGGTCCATAAGGTGCCCGTGCCGAGTCCCCGATATAAACGATTTCTTCATGGGGAAGTTGGCGCATTAACTCACGCGCAACCGTTAATCCCCCCACACCTGAATCTAAAAAACCTATTGGTCGATTATCCATAATACTGAGAATAGTCAGAAAATCTGACTAGCCTTTCTTTTCTACTCAAAAAATGGGATCTGGGAATGAATATCCCAGTCCCAGTTTGATTATTTTTTCTTGCTTGCCACTTTTTGTTGGCTCTTGATTTGGCGAAGTACTTGTTGTACTTTTGCTTCGCTTGGTTTTTGCCCCATTTGGCTCATCATCAAACGCAAAGCATTTTCATCCAAAACTGGCTTGTCAGCAATATAGTTTTCCACTTGTTTGCGAGACAAGTAAATACCCAAGGCTACACCACCTGCAAATGCCAATACAATCAATAAAATTGCTAAACCTAAGTTCATTTGTCAATCTCCTGACTCTTCTAAAAATAATTCATTCGGAATTGCCCTGCGACAATCTCTTAATGAATCTATTATACCAAATTCAGCAGGCTTTTCCAAGACTTACCTGTCAAATTCAAAACCGTAAATGGTCGCGAAATAATCCTCTGGTGTTTCAGCACGACGAATCATCCGCGCTGTGCCATCTTCCTGCAAAAGGATTTCAGAGGAACGCAGACGACCGTTGTAGTTGTAGCCCATGGAGAAGCCATGTGCACCGCTGTCATGAATGACCAAGGTGTCTCCTACTTCTGCGCGTGGTAATTCCCGATTAACCGCAAACTTGTCGTTGTTTTCACAGAGGGAACCAGCCACATCCACCACTTCGATCGGGGCATCTGGGCGGGTGATGTTGGTGATATGGTGGTAGGCGCCATAGAAAGCTGGGCGCATGAGGTTGGCAGCTGATGCATCGACACCGACATACGTCCGATAGGTCTCCTTACGGTGAAGCACTTTGGTAATCAAGTGACCATGTGGCGCCAACATAAAACGGCCCAATTCCGTAAAGATTTTGACATGTCCCATACCTGCTGGAGTAAGAATTTCCTCATAGACCTTGCGAACTCCCTCACCAATGACCGCAATGTCGTTTGGTTCTTGTTCTGGACGATAGTTGACACCAATCCCACCTGATAGGTTGATAAAGTCCAAGGTCGCACCTGTTTCCTCACGGATTTCCAAGGCCAATTCAAAGAGTTGACGAGCTAAGACAGGGTAGTAATCATTGGTAACAGTGTTTGAGGCCAGAAAGGCATGGATCCCAAATTCCTTAACACCAAGCTCTTTTAGTTCCTTGTAGCCCTTCATGAGCTGGTCCTTGGTCATACCAAATTTAGACTCTTCTGGGTGGTCCATAATATCCGTTCCCAGCGAGAAGACCCCACCTGGATTGTAACGGAGGCAGACCGTCTCAGGAATCCCAGCAACATTTTTCAAAAACTCAATATGCTCATAGGCATCCAGGTTAATAGTCGCCCCAACTTTTCTGGCATAGACAAATTCTTGCGCTTGGGTATCATTGGATGTGAACATGATGTCCTTAAAGCCCAATTTTTCACTCATCAACACTTCTACATCCGTTGCACAGTCCACTCCACAGCCTTCTTCTTGTAGAATTTTTAAAATAGCTGGAGTTGGAGTCGCCTTGACCGCAAAATATTCCTTAAAGCCCTTGTTCCATGAAAAAGCTGCATTGAGGGCACGCGCCTTCTCACGAATACCTTTTTCATCATACAAATGGAATGGAGTCGGAAATTGCTCCGTAATGGTGTCTAAAACTTCTTTACTTACAAATGGTGTCTTGGTCATCTCTCTACCTCATCAAATATTTTTCCTATTATATCACAAATATGTGAGGAACTGTAGCTTTCAACTCCACCAAATACTTGCAAAATAAATTATGAGCGCTATAATGTGAATATCATTAAAAAAGGAGTAATATATGTCAACATTAGATTTTGATTTTACAGAACGCTTGTATGCCAACTATCTAGCTAATCCAAGCCTACAGGCAACCGAAAATGCAGTTAGCCACAACGGACTTTTGAAATCCTTGGAAACACGCCAAAGCGCCATCGACAATGACTATGTCTTTTCAATCGATTTGACCAAGGACGCTGTTTCAAACCAAAAGGCTTCTGGACGTTGCTGGATGTTTGCTGCATTGAATACCTTCCGCCACAAGCTCATCTCAGACTTCAAACTGGAAAATTTTGAGCTATCACAGGCCCATACCTTCTTTTGGGATAAATATGAAAAGTCCAACTGGTTCCTCGAACAAATCATTGCTACAGCTGACCAAGAAATTGGTAGCCGTAAGGTAAAATTCTTATTGGATACCCCGCAACAAGATGGCGGTCAATGGGATATGGTTGTTGCTCTATTTGAAAAATATGGTGTGGTACCAAAATCCGTCTATCCAGAATCTATCTCATCCAGTGCCAGCCGTGAGCTCAATCAGTACCTTAACAAATTGCTCCGTCAAGATGCACAAATCTTGCGAGACCTCCTTGCCAAAGGAGCTTCCTCGGAAGAAGTTCAAGTACAAAAAGAAAACTTGCTTCAAGAAATCTTTAACTTCCTAGCCGTCAACCTTGGACTCCCTCCACGCAGCTTTGATTTTGCATATAGAGATAAAGACAATGTCTATCATCGTGATACAAATGTAACACCTCAGGCATTCTACGAGAAATACGTTGGTTTGAAACTATCTGACTATGTCTCCATTATCAACGCTCCTACAACTGACAAACCCTACAATAAATCTTATACAGTCGAATTGTTGGGGAACGTTGTTGGCGCCCCTGCTGTCCGCTACCTCAATGTAGAAATGAACCGTTTTAAAGAACTGGCTATTGCCCAACTCAAAGCTGGTGAGTCCGTTTGGTTTGGTTCCGATGTCGGTCAAAGTAGCAATCGTCAAACTGGTATTATGGCAACCAACACCTACGACTTCTCTTCAGGTCTGGGTATCCATTTCCATCAAGACAAGGCTGGAAGATTAGACTACTCCGAAAGTTTGATGACCCACGCTATGGTCTTAACTGGTGTTGATTTAGACGATAATGAGCAACCTCTCAAATGGAAAGTAGAAAACTCTTGGGGTGACAAGGTTGGGGACAAGGGATACTTCGTCGCATCAGATAGCTGGATGGACGAGTACACTTATCAAATTGTTGTCCGAAAAGAATTCCTCACACCAGAAGAACTAGCAGCTTATCAAGCTCAACCACAAGTCCTTGCCCCATGGGATCCAATGGGAGCTCTAGCATAACAAACGACATATAAAAAAAGAGGGCACCCCTCTTTTTTATATGTCATAATTAGTCTCTACTCAAACCACCAAAGATACGGAGTAAGTTGAGGAAGAGGTTGATGAAGTCAAGATAGAGCTGAAGCGCCATGGATACGACCCAACCTTGGCCAACATTACCACCAGTTTGTTCGAAAACATTGCGGATACGTTGGTTGTCATAAGCAATCAAACCTGAGAATACCAAAACAGAAATGATAGACATCATAAAGCTTAGACCTGAGCTACGAAGGAAGATATTAATAACACTTGCAATAATAATTCCCCATAGAGCTGCACGCAATGCCTGAGCCATACCAGAAAGATCCTTCTTCGTTGTCATCCCAATTACAGCCATGATAGCAAACATGAGAGCCGCTGACACGAAGGCGAGTACAACTGTTTCGCTAGTATAGAACATCAAAATCATGCTGATGGTAATACCATTTGTTACTGAGTAGGCAAGAAACATTGGTAGAGCCATTGGGCTATTTTTAGCTGCCATTGCTGAAGCAGAAACAACCAAGGCAATCTGACCGATCATAATCAGCATCATGATGATGGAGCCTGCACTCAGCAGACTAAGCAATAAAGATTGAAAGACGGTCACAGCCAAGAAAGAAACTAGAGCTGATAGACCAATTCCCATGGCAACCACACCATAAATTTTACCGAAGAAACGGTTGAGGGCGGTATTATCCACCTGATTAATAATAAATGAATCGTTATTCATACTATTCTCCTTTAAATCATTTTATTGAAACCGAAAGACCTTACGATTTTTCCACTTGTGTTGTAAGGGCAGACTCCACTCTCTCACAGCCCAATACTTATCCACACATGTCACAATCCAAGATTCCTTGTAGCGAGGAGGAGCGATTGTCGCACCAAACATATGCTTCACAATGATGTCTTCTTCTAGTTTATTGAGTTGAATGAGTTTCTGAGCATTGCGCTTAGCAATTCGTGGATGAACCCAAGCATGGCTCTTGTTGAATTTGGTGTCTCTCCAATCATAGAAGAATAAATCATGCAATAGACCACCACGGGCTGTTGACTTGGCATCCCAACCAAATTTTTTCGCAATCTTATAGCTTGTATAAGAGACATTTATGGAATGTTCCAAGCGCGTGGAGTAATAATGATGAGGGATTTTCCCCAATTTTTGCACCTTGGGTGTGGCAATCAAGTGCCCCACGTAATGCATGTATTCTTTATCTTGTTTATATGCAACCATTCGTTAACCTCGTTGGAATATTATACCACACTATAGTACACTTGGCTTAAATAAAGCTAAACAATAGAATGCCCGCCGCAATGGCTACATTGAGGCTTTCCGCCTGCCCTGGCATGGTAATATGGACAAGTTGATCCGCCTCATCGGCTACAAAAGTTGAAATTCCTTGACCTTCATTTCCCATGACCAAGGCAAAGCTCGGATTTGGCGTAACTTCCTTATAGTCAACCGACTGACTAGAGAGGGTTGTTGCCAAGATTTGTATCTGATTGCTTTTTAAAGCAGAAAAAATAGCGGTCATCGGCATCCGATAAACTGGTAAATGGAAATGACTCCCTTGCATGGAACGCAGAACTTTCATATTGTAAATATCTGCAGACTTATCCGATAGGAATACTCCATCAAAACCAGCTGCATCAGCTGTACGAATCATGGTACCAACATTTCCAGGGTCCTGCACATCCTCCAGAACCAAAAATTTTCCTGTTAAGACATCAGGTAAGGTCTGATTTGGTAAAAACAGTTGAGCTACTACCCCTTGCGGTGTCCGTGAGTCTGCCAAATCCTGCATAATATCTGAACTGACAACTGTTACATTGGATAAGCCAGAAACCCGATGAACATGTTCTTCTGATACCAAAATATGTTCAATAGGTACTTTGGCTGCCAAAGCCTCCTCCAACAAATGCCAACCTTCAATCAAATAAGAAGAAGTACGGTATTTTTTCTGTTGTAATTTCTTAACCTGCTTGACCAAATGATTGGCCTTTGAGCGAATGATCTCCATGAATGCCCCTTTTTCTTTTACTGCTCAGCAACTTCAATTTTCCAACGGCTAAATCAATTATCTTGATTTTTGAACAGTCTTACCCAACCATGATATAATAAAGTAAATGTCTTGTCAAAAGGAGAAACTTATGCGAAAGGTAAAAATGATTGCATCTGGTCGTGTGCAAGGAGTCGGCTTTCGTTGGTCTGTTCAATTTTTAGCTGTGGAAATAGGCGACATCTACGGCAGAGTTTGGAATAATGATGATGGAACTGTTACCATCTTAGCTCAGTCAGATAATGCTGAGAAGCTCAGCCATTTTATCCATGAAATTCGGAAAGGGCCTTCTCGTATGGCCAAAGTCACCTATCTCGATGTCACCCTAGCCAACTTCGAAGACTATAAGGATTTTCAGGTGGCTTATAGATAAAACTTGTATATTTTGAACAAAAAAAGTAAAATAGAATGTATCTTGTAAAAAAAGGAATGTATCATTTTGAAAAAGAATAAACGAATTTTATTAACAGGTCTAGCCCTGTCTACGCTAGTATTTCTATCAGGATGTGTGCAGACAAAGAACGGTGTTCCTACTGGTGAAGGTTGGGTCTACAACTTCCTTGTTGCCCCAATGGGAAACCTGATTAAATTCTTCGCGGAAAACCAAGGACTCGGTTTCGGTGTTGCTATCATTATCGTGACATTGATTGTTCGTCTCTTCATCATGCCACTAGGTATTTACCAATCTTGGAAATCAACCTATCAGTCTGAGAAAATGAATTACCTCAAACCAATTTTAGGTCCAATCCAAGAACGCATGAAAAATGCAAGTTCCCAAGAAGAGCAATTGGCTGCCCAACAGGAATACTTTGCTGCTCAAAAACAATATGGTGTCAGCGTATTTGGTGGAATGGGCTGCCTTCCTATCTTGATTCAAATGCCATTCTTTACGGCACTCTTCTATGCAGCTCGTTACACGGAAGGAATCTCAGAAGCAACCTTCCTTGGCATTGATCTCGGTTCTGCAAGTCTCATTCTAACAGCTATTGCTGGTATCCTCTACTACGCTCAATCACTTCTGATGCAAGTCGGTATGGACGAAGAACAGAAGAAACAAATGAGAGCTGTGGCAATCATGAACCCATTGATGATTGTTATGTTCTCTTGGTCTTCACCTGCTGGTGTTACCCTCTACTGGGTAGTCGGTGGATTTATCGGTCTTATTCAACAAGCTCTTACAAACTTCATCTTGAAACCACGTATCCGTGCTAAGGTTGAAGAAGAATTTAAAAATAATCCTCCAAAACCATATAAATCAACTATCAAGGATGTAACTCCTAAAGCATCCGCTATCATCGAAGAAAAAACGTCTAAGAAATCAAACCGTAACGCCGGTAAACAACGTTCTAGATAATAAATACTAAAAGATTGGGATTCCCAATCTTTTTTAGTACCTACGCGAATAAAAAGAGAGAATCTTACGACTCTCTCCACACCTTATTTCGTTTTTTCAACCTTCAAGATTTTTACATCATAGCTACCAGCAGGTGTTTCAATTGTTGCAACATCTCCTGTTTTTTTACCAATCAAAGCATGGCCAATTGGGCTTTCATTTGAAATCTTGTTTGCAAAGGCATCTGCACCTGCAGCACCAACGATATGATAGACTTCTTCCTCGGTCTCACCAACTTCTTGAACAGTCACAGTCTTACCAATTGCCACTTCATCCGCAGCAACTGCATCACTGTTTACGATTTCAGCATAGCGAATTTTTGTTTCGATTGTTGAGATTTGCCCTTCAACAAAAGCCTGTTCATCTTTAGCTGCTTCGTACTCAGAGTTTTCTGAAAGGTCTCCGTAAGAACGAGCAATTTTAATACGTTCAACAATTTCTGGTCGACGAACTAGCTTTAGTTCCTCTAGTTCTTTTTCTAGTTTTTCCTTTTCTTCCAAGGTCATTGGATATGTTTTTTCTGCCATTTGTCTTTCCTTTTCTTTTATTTTCCATGAAAACAAAATTATGTGGAAAACCACATAATTTTGTTGTAAAAATTTACTCATTATTAAGATGTGCATTTACATACTTAGCAACGTTTTGGTTATGTTCATCAATATTATTTGTAAAGTAAACATTTCCAGTTGTAACATCTGCTACAAAGTAAAGATAGTCTGTCGTGTTGGCATTAATCACTGCCTCGATAGCCGAAAGGCTTGGACTATCCACTGGTCCAGGCAGCAATCCTGGTGTCCAATAAATGTTGTATGGTGACTCAATTGATGTATCAATCGCTGCATCTTCTGCCAAAGTTGTTTCTTGACCAAGTTTACCCTGAGCATACAAGATTGCAATATTGGATTGTAGAGGCATTGTTGCATTCAAGCGGTTAAAGAAGACACTTGCAATGTTTCGACGATCTTCATCAGTCGAACCTTCTTTTTCAACCAAAGATGCCAAGGTAAGAACTTCATTTACAGTCAAATTCTTAGCAGCAATCGTTTCATAATATGGTTGTAAACGATTATCCATCGCGGCAATCATTTGCTCAACGAGCTCTTCGATAGTTGTTTCATCGCTGTATTCATAAACCGCTGGGAAGAGGTAACCTTCCAACTGATAAATAACTCCACTATCAGCAGCTGGTAAGCTGGCAAACAATTTTGGATAAGTAGCAACCATTCGATTAATAAAATCTTGGTTGGTCACAGTAGCCATAAATTGTTCTGTGGTAAATGGTGTTTTATCATTTTTATCTTCTGTCTTGGTATTATCTGTAATAGCCTGAGCAATTTGTGTCAGTGTATATCCTTCGACAATCAAAATCTTACCTGCGGCTTCTTTTTGAGCTGTCGGAGTGCCACTTTCTTGAAGTGCTTTGGCGATGTCATCCACAGACATATTTTGTTTTAAATTATAAAAACCACTTTGGAAATTATTATAGCTCTTAATTTTAGAGTAGTAATTAAAAATAGTAGCATTCTTAATCAACTTGTTATCGACTAAAATTTTACCAATTTCTAAAGTTGAAGAGCCTTCTGGAATCTCTACCTGAATTGCTTCTGTAGCTTTGGTATTGACTGGTTCCAGACTAGATTTTACCCACATATAGCCAGTAAGACCTGTCACTAGAACCGCCACTACAATAATCGACATGATAACAGAGACAATGCGTTTAGCAGCTTTATCCTGTTTTTTACGACGTTGCTTGTTTGCTCTGTGCGACGATGATCGTCTAGACTGTGTTGGTTGCATCCGCTCTTCTGTCGCTGCAACTGGAGCTACTGCCTTCGTTGCAACAATTGTTTCTCCCAGTGAGATAACCTCTGTATCACCCGTTACAGCTGATACATCTTCCGTTGGAAATTCCAAAAATGTATCTTCCAAAGAAGACTTCTCTGAAAGAACAGGCTCAACTGGTTCGGAAACCAACGAACTTGATGGAGCCTCATCAAATTCTACAGTATTAGCCGCTACAAGGTTTCGTAGCTCTTCCAAGTTCCGCTCCACCGTATCTTGAGGAACCGGACTTGAAATGACTTCTTTTTCAATCACAAAAGTCTCTGGAGTAGCCAAAGTTTCTGATGTTGGCTCTTCAATACTTTCCGTCATCACTTCGGATTCTTGCTGTTCTTCTGGCAAGTATGAATCAGGGAAAGCAATACCTTCTACTTTTACAATTTCAGTCTCTCTATGGGGGGCTTTTTCTTCGGCAAAACTAGGCTGAAGCTCGTTGATAATTTCGTTACGCTTATCAACAAGAACATCCGCTGATTGTTCCGCCAAACGTTTCACCTTCAATTCTTCCAAATCTCGTAAAATTTGATCGCGGAAGCTTGAAGACTGCGTGTTTTTTTCATTCGTATCCTTTGTCACGCTGTTACTCCTTTCACACAGTTACTATACATTATATCTTAAAGGCTTATGAATTGCAAGAACTTCCCTTTCTACAAGGCTTTCCAGTACATATCACTCCACATTTGTCCTCCAAATTGTGACAAGGAGGGGCCAAAGTCTTCAAACTGGTTCATTTCATAGTAGCTAATCAAATACTCTTTACAGGTCAGGGAAACTCCTTCAAATCCTCCCGCTAAAGCCACTTCTTTTATGGCTGCCAACAAAAGTGTCCCCACTCCCTGGCCCTTATAGGTATCCGCTACGGATAGACTGGCAATAGCTAGGTGACTGCCTGTCGGCATGTCACTCTCTGTCAAGTAAAAAATATCGTCTGTAACAGTCTGCGAAACAGAAGGACAGGATAATAAATATCCTGCTATTTCCCCATCGTGTTCCATTATTAAACAGGTTTTACTCAAAGCATTCAGATATATGGCGAGAACAGACTCAACTATTTGTTCTTCTTTGGAAAAATTGGCATTTTCAATCAAAACAACTTGTTCTAAATCCGAAGGAGTAGCAAAACGAATTTCCATAATTTTCTCCCTTATATAGCGGAAAAACAGGGGCCATAGGCCTCCGTCTTTCTTTTTATTGGACGTTATTTGTAAGATTTGACAAGAGTCTTTCGAAGGAATATTCATAGGACTGAATATCACCAGCGCCCATAAATACATATACTGCATTGTCATGGTCTAAAAGTGGTGAAGTGTTTTCAACTGTAACAAGTCCACCTTTTTTGTTGATTTTAGCCGCCAAATCTTCTACCTTAACCTGACCATTGTCTGTTTCACGCGCTGAGCCATAAATTTGAGCAAGGTAAACTGCATCTGCTCCATTCAAAGCATCTGCAAACTCATCGAGAAGCGCAATGGTACGAGTGAATGTATGTGGTTGGAAAATGGCTACCAACTCCTTGCTAGGATACTTCTGACGTGCCGCATCAATGGTTGCAATGATTTCCGTTGGATGGTGAGCAAAGTCATCAATGATAACAGTATCATTGACAATTTTCTCCGTAAAGCGACGTTTGACACCTCCAAATGTCTTCAAGTGTTCTGCAACCAGTTTCAAATCAAATCCAGCAATATAGAGATTGGCAATAACAGCTGTTGCATTCATCACATTATGCTTGCCAAAGGTTGGAATTTGGAATTCTCCCAACTCTTCTTCACCATGGCGAACTTTGAATTGTGAACCACTTGTAGAAGGCTTCAAGTCATAGGCAACAAAATCATTATTGTCTTCCAAGCCATAATAGTAGATTGGAGCATTTGCCGTGATACGACGAAGTTGCTCATCTTCACCAAAAACGAAGAGAGCTTTTTTTACTTGCTTCGCATAATCATTGAAAGCATTGAAAACATCCTCTAGACTAGTGAAATAATCTGGATGGTCAAAATCAATATTGGTAATGATGCTGTATTCAGGATGGTATGGGGCAAAGTGACGTTCGTATTCATCGGATTCGAACACAAAATACTGAGCATTTGCCGAACCGCGACCAGTACCATCACCAATCAGGAAGGAAGTATCTGTAATATTGCGCATAACATGTGCCAATAATCCCGTTGTAGAGGTCTTACCATGGGCACCAGCAACACCGAGGCTCGTAAAACCTTTCATAAATTCACCTAGAAATTCATGGTAACGTTTGTAGGTATAGCCCTGGGCATCAGCATAAGCGATTTCCACATTGTTATCTGGACGAAAAGCATTACCAGCAATCAATTCGACATCTGCTGTAATATTTTTCTCATCAAATGGTAAAATCTGAATCCCAGCTTGTTCAAGCCCGCGTTGTGTAAAGTAGTATTTCTCTACATCACTACCTTGAACCTTATGCCCCATTTGATGCAACATAAGAGCAAGTGCGCTCATACCTGACCCCTTAATTCCGATAAAATGATAGGTTTTTGTCATGTTATTCCTCTTCTATATGTGTCAAATTCAATTCTTGTGCCACTTGGCGATCTCGTTGTTGTCTGCGCTCAGGATAATTATAAACCTGACTCTTTCTTAAAAAGTCATACGAATTTTTCTTTATAACCTGTTCCTGTTCTCTATCTTCTTTCTTCAAAGAATAGACAGCTGGCATATCAGCGAGAATATAGTCTGTCTGACGTAGGTTGTCCGCCAAACGTGTCAACCGACCTGCCTTAGATTCAGTTGTTGCAACGACAGGAGGTTTCACCACAACTTTAGCTGGTGCTGGTTTTTCATCTCTTAAGTAGGTTGCTGATCGTTTTTTCTTCAAGTCTTCTCTAGCCTGTTCACGAGCCAACTGCCCCTGTGTTTTCACTGGAGAAGGCTTCGTTTTAGTCAGTTGCTGAAGGCGTTCCTTGCGAGAATAATGGCTTGGCTTAGCTTCAAACAGAGGAGGCAGGAGCTCATCTTCCGTTTGTGCTACTGGTTTTGTCAACGCAACTCGCTGTGAATCGGTAGACCAGCTAAATTCCTTTTCTTGATAAGGTCCCCTGATATTGCTAATCAGGTCGCTCTCATCATATAAACTCATAATTGGATTTTCTCCAACTAGTACCTCATCATCTGCGACTAGTGGAAATCTTTTTTCATGTCTAATCATAAGTCATCCTTTCGAACCCTTATTATACCATACTTAGGCCTTATTTCCTAATTCTACGCTGAGTCAACTGATTCCATATCACTCAATCCCTAAAATCTCGCGAATGTCCTCAACCGTCAAATTCGCTCGGCTTTCATTACCATCAAGGACTGTTTTGACAAGGTTCTTTTTATTTTCTTGCAATTCTTGAATCTTCTCTTCGATTGTCCCTCTAGTAATCAGGCGATAGCATTCAACCTTTTCAGTCTGCCCCATGCGATGAGCCCGACTGATAGCCTGAGCTTCCACGGCAGGATTCCACCAAAGATCGACTAGGATGACTGTGTCTGCACCTGTCAAATTCAAGCCAACGCCACCTGCTTTCAAGGAAATGAGAAAGGCATCTCGACTTCCTGCATTGAAGGCCTGTGTCATTTCTTGGCGTTGGTTAGCAGGGGTTGAACCAGTCAGAGTATAGGATATCATCCCAATTTCTTTCAGCTGTTCTTCTATTTTTTCCAGCATATTTCTGAATTGGGAGAATATCAAGACCCTGTGTTCACCTTCTTTTAGCTGCAAGAGTAATTCTTTCAAACTATTAAGTTTGCCACTCTCACCACTAAACTCTTCCATGAAAAGGCTGGGTGTATCGCAGATTTGACGTAAGCGAGTAATTCCTGATAGGATTTCTATCTTGCTACGATTGATTTGAGCATCATCTGCGCCAGCTATTTGAGTCCGCATTTGTTGAAGCTGGGCTAGGTAGATGGCTTTTTGTTCATCTGTCAGTTCATTAAGTACATTGACTTCTATCAAATCAGGTAATTCCTGAAGAACGTCTTCCTTATGACGTCTGAGAACGAAGGGTTGAATGGTCCGCGCAATGTCCTTGGCTGCTAATTTACCGAAGTCTTGTTTGCCTGGCAATAAACCTGGTAAGACAATTTGGAAAATGGACCAGAGTTCCGTCAAATGGTTTTCAATCGGCGTACCTGAGAGGGCAAAGCAATTCCCAACCTCAAACTCACGCAGTAGCTGTGCAATCTTAGATTGGGCATTTTTCATAACCTGCGCCTCATCTAAAATGAGGTAGTCAAAGTGTTCCTGTCTATAGAGTGCAACATCCTGTCTGAAGGATGGATAGGAGGTAACTAAGACTTGGTGACCATTGGCAATGATCTCTTCACGCTGTTCCTTGTTTCCATGAACAACTGCCACATCTAAACTTGGAGCAAACCGCTTGCACTCATCTAACCAGTTATAAATCAAGCTGGACGGTGCCAATATTAAAACTTTGGAATCTTTTGTCATCCGACTGGACAGAAAGGCGATAGTTTGCAAGGTCTTTCCAAGCCCCATGTCGTCAGCTAAAATTCCACCAAAACCATACGTATCCAGCATAGTCAACCACTTAAGCCCTGTCTGCTGATAATCCCTAAGCGACGTTGTTACTTCCACATCAGGAAGCGGGAACAAATCTGGCTGAGCTAGATAGCTTGCCATTTCCTCAAATTCCTTGGAGAAACTGACTTGGTTGAATTGTGACAAGGATTGAGCCAATTGGTAACCGGCAAGAGCATGGACTTGTACCTGCCCCTCCTTACCATGACGGGCTCGCAGATAGATTAGGGTTCGACTGATTTTCTTGGTTTCCTCATCAAAAACAAATACCTTACCACTCGGGCTAGTATAGTGATCCTCTTGATTCAGCAAGGCTGTAATCGCCTGATCGATTTCAGATTGTTCAATACCTGATAAGTCAAACGAAATATCCAAAAGTGAGCCGTTACGTACAATTTCTAATTGAGGTTTGGCTTCAATATATAAAGCCTGGAGCCTTTCTGCTAGATGAACCTGCCCCATTTTTTGTAATATAGGCAATTGTTGTTGGAAAAATGGATAGAGCTCCTGCTGACTAAGAGCCGCTCTCTGGGCATGATATGTCCCCCTAAAGCCAGCTAGACGAATAGCCTGATAGACCCTCTCCAAATGTTGGAAATGACTGGCAAAAGGCAGGAGAGCTAAATCCTCCTCACTCCTTACCTTACGTCCATCAAAATCCAAAACCAATTGGAGTGATAAACTCTCATTTGCCTCCATCTGAATATGAAATTCTGGCTTGAAATCATGAATGATGAAGCGCTTAGGTGCCTTAACAGTCCCAATTGTCTGCAAATCCAACAAGCTTAAAGCCAGACGATTTTGGTCAGGGAAATCCACCTGCACCTTTCTCAAACCTGATTCGGTTGGAACAAGTTCGGAAATTTGGTAAATCAGATGTTCTTGCTGGCGATTGACACTATAAACCGTGCCATTTACTAAGAGATAGCGCCCATGAAAAAGAGGTCGGACCGTTTTTTCGTGAATAACCATTTCAATCATCTGCGTGTGAACGGTCACCTCAAAATGATAGAGCCCTTCCTCCCCTGTCAACGGAAGAACCATCAAGGAGGAATAGGACTGCTGTTGATAGGAAAAGTTAAAATGTTCTAGCTGATTTAACAGCTCCAACCCCTCCTCAAAATAGGCTTGTGGCAGACGAAAATGTCGTCCAAAATGAGTAAGAATATCCGAATCTATACCAACTTTCTCTGGTACCAAGGCCCAGAGAAAATCCAGGAGAGCCTGACTTGGTTCATCAAAATTTTCATAAGTAACTTGCTCATAATAATTTTTACCTATCTGATAGTGACCGTTGGCTTTCACAATGCGCAAAAAAGCTCCGATGTCCCGCACAATGTACGAACGTGTATCTGGCAAGCGGGTAATTTTCAAGGTCCAATCTATCTGACGATCATAGGGCAATAAGTTCCCTTCAACTGATAACTGATACTTAAGCCCCAGTTCTGGTTCTGGTCGCAAAATTTCATCTAAAAAGAGACCGCCAAAATAAGTCCGACGGACGGTTTCCTTATGTTGTTCACCATCTTCTTTCAAAGACTGCTTCATATCCTTGCCTGAGGCATCATTTTTTAAAAAATACTCCGTGGCAGCTAGGTGTTGACAGTAGCCCTTACTTTGAAATAACTGGCAACTACACTGTAAATCGCTATCTGCATCGCCATAAGTAAAGCGCTCACCAGCAATATCCAGCACCATCTTTCCATTCTCACTATGAAGAACAGTCAGTTTTCCAGCCTCGTACAAATCAATTCCTTCTTGGCGAATTCGCCCCGGCATCATGCGACCCATTCAACTACCTCTTTTGACTTAGCACAATCTAAAATATTATCTTTTCATTATAGCATATTTCAAGTAAGAATTCTTTGCCAAGGCATCAAAAAACACCAGTTCACTCAACTGATGTTCTTAGACATTTTTCTATAATACAGTGTAACACGCCACATTTTCCTGATAAAACCATGGGTTTTATAGAGCCAAAAGAGCAGTATCGTCATTTAGTTTTTCTTTTATTACTTCGTTAACTCGCCTTGCCTAACTCCAGTTATGCCTGCGGCTCGTTGCCTAGTACTAAAAGTAAACTAAAAGACTATATAGGCATGAAAAAGAGACTTAATACGAGGAAGCTCCAACCCCTTCCTTTCGCAAACATCAGGGAGAAAACTAGCGTTACAAATGTAAGAAAGAAGAGCATCAAGAGATTGGTCAGAAGACCCAACCAGCCCAACCAATAGCGGAGGCCAAAAGGAGGATAGTTTCTTTCATCAAAGTCTGCTAGACCAGTTAAAAATTCAATCAACAACTCACCAAAAAATTCCATCTAGCCTTCCTTTCTGACCTGTCGATAATATTTGGTTCGTCGAATCACAATCTTGATAGCCTTAAAGGAAAGTAAGGTAAGCATACTAGCCACGAATAGACAAAAAAGGAAGATCACGACCAATGGCAGTTTATACTGATTGTAAACCATAATCGAACCGCCTGTAAAGGCGATAAAATAAGATGCCAAAGTCACAAAATTGAGCCAGATACAAGCCACTAGTCCCAGCCAATACCGAAATCCAAAAGGTTTATACTGACTATCTTCATAGAATATAAAATAGAAAGCTGAGATAGAAAGCACTATAAAGAAAATTCGCCAAATCGGAATCGCGACCATACCAACACCTCCTAGTCCCATTCTACCATATTTGCGAATGATTGCAAAGAGGGAGTGGGAAAGAACTCGACTGGTCTAAAAAGAGTTCGTCTTCCCACCCCCGCACAGTTGATTAGGTCAGATTTGGAGTGTGAAACACGAACAAATCTGCCAATCAACCACTGCGCTGAGATGTTGACACGAACTCTGAGAAGCGTGGCTGGACTTTTTGCCCAGCCTTATTTCCGTTTTCGTGCAATCAAATGAATTGGTGTTCCTTCAAAGACAAAGGCCTTGCGGATTTGATTTTCCAAGAAACGCATATAGGAGAAGTGCATGAGCTCTTCTTCGTTGACAAAGACCACAAATGTTGGTGGCTTGGTCGCAACTTGTGTCGCGTAGAAAATCTTGAGACGTTTCCCTTTATCAGTCGGTGTTGGATTGATAGCAATGGCATCCATGATGACATCGTTAAGCACAGCCGACGGAATGCGGGTATTCTGGCTCTCACTGATGGCCTTGATCATCTCAGGCAACTTGTGCAAGCGTTGCTTGGTCAAAGCCGATACAAAGATAATCGGTGCGTATGATAAATACTGGAACTGGTCACGAATATCATCTTCCCACTGCTTCATGGTATGGTTGTCTTTTTCAAGCGTATCCCACTTGTTGACCACGATAATCATTCCCTTACCAGCTTCATGGGCAAAACCTGCGATGCGTTTGTCGTACTCACGAATGCCTTCTTCTGCATTGATGACCATGAGTATAACATCCGAGCGTTCAATGGCACGCATGGCACGCATAACAGAGTATTTCTCCGTATTTTCATAGACCTTACCAGACTTGCGCATGCCTGCGGTATCAATCATGGTAAATTCTTGCCCTTCTGGGTCTGTAAAGTGCGTATCAATGGCATCACGGGTCGTTCCCGCAACAGGCGAGGCGATCACGCGCTCTTCACCCAAAATAGCGTTAATCAAACTGGATTTACCAACGTTTGGACGACCAATCAAGCTGAACTTGATAATATCTGGATTTTCTTCTGCTTCCTGAGCTGGTAGGTTTTCAATGATGGCGTCCAAGACATCCCCTGTTCCGATACCGTGTACAGAAGATACTGGATAAGGATCTCCAAGACCGAGTGAATAGAAATCGTAGATGTCATTACGCATTTCTGGGTTATCAACTTTATTGACAACCAAAATAACTGGTTTGTTTGTCTTATAAAGGATACGCGATACATACTCGTCTGCATCTGTCACACCTTCTTTGCCTGATACGACAAAGACGATAACGTCCGCTTCATCCATGGCAATCTCAGCCTGATGCTTGATTTGGTCCATGAAAGGCGCATCCACATCATCGATACCACCTGTATCAATCAGGGAAAACTTGCGATTGAGCCACTCACCAGTGGCATAAATACGGTCGCGGGTCACACCTTCCACATCTTCTACGATAGAAATGCGTTCACCAGCGATACGGTTAAAAAGTGTTGATTTTCCAACATTGGGACGGCCAACGATGGCGATAGTTGGTAGAGCCATAGCTCCTCCTCTTCTACTTACAATAGTTTATTTTTTTCTAAAATTGCTCTCGTTTCAGGCTGTTCTGCCTGTCCGAACTGGGCAACCATACGCTCCGACCAGGTTTCTGTCTGACGGGCACCTGCATAGTCTGTCTGAACTTGGTCGTAGGCTTGGATGACTTCCACGCCTTGCTCCACATATTCTTCCTGAAAGACAATGGTTTCACTTGCCAAACGTGGTTTGACAGGATGATTTTGGGCTGGTCGACCCAGGGCAATACAGAAAATTGGATAGGTATAATCTGGCAAGTTGAACAGCTCTGCTATTGCCAAAGCCTTATGGCGAATCATACCGATAAAGACCCCGCCGTAGCCTAAGCTTTCAGCTGCTAAGAGGGCGTTTTGCCCTGCTAGAGCCGCGTCGACTGAAGAAATCAGGAGATTCTCAGGTCCCTTGGCATCAAAGTCTGAACCATGGAGTTGAGCCGCCTTGCTGGCACGATTATGGTCGCCCACAAAAACCAGAATGGCCTGAGCCTGTAAAATAGCTGGTTGGGGCACCAAATCATAGAGAGCCTGTTTTTTCTCCTCCGACTGTACCACAATGATGGAATAAGACTGGAAATTCTTCCAGCTAGACGCAGCTCGCCCAGCTGAAATAATAGCTTGCAGATGTTCCGCCTCAATAGGCTCTTCCGTAAAACGACGGACGGAAGTATGGTTCAGCATCAAATCAATGGTTTCATTCATCGGCGGTTATTTCCTTTCAAATGCAAATCGCGAGCCAGGTAGCGAATCCGCTCCATAACCCGTTTGGCCTGCCAGGTCTCATCACCAGACTTGCCAGAGGCAAAATGACGCTCCAAATCATCAAAGGAGAAATTGGAGGTAAAGAAGGTCGGCAGATTTTCCTGCATGCGGTATTGAAGAATGACCTGCAGGACATCGTCACGTACCCAAGGACTATGTTGCTCCGCTCCGATGTCATCTAGCACCAAGACCTGAGCCATCTTGATTTCATCAATTCGCTCCTTGACAGAACCATCTTTGATGGCATTTTTTATGTCTACCACAAAGGTTGGATAATGAAGCATAGTGGTTGATTGAAGATGGGTCTTGGACAAAAGATTGGCTAAATAAGCCATCAAATAACTTTTTCCAATACCGAAATTGCCATAGATGTAGAGGCCTTTTGGTTTTTCCTCAAATCGTTTGACAAAATCTGCAATAGCCAGCATGACTTCCACACGATTTTCATCGCTCTTATCAATATCCGCCACTGTTACATTCTTCAAACTCGCAGGCATATTGATGAGCTGGATACGGTTCTTGATTGCTTCCAAACGACGGTATTCGACCAATTCCTCTGTTTCAAGATAGGACACATCCGCATAGCCCTCATTCATAACCAAAACAGGTTGATACCCCTTGGCAATATAGGATTCATCCTGTTTGACAAAGAGGTCACGTTGACTGATATATTCCAAAAACTTAGAAATGGAGAGGGTGATTTCCTGCTGGGTCAGACCTTCTTTTTTGATAAAAGCAGCGACTTCAGGATCACTCACTATCTCCTGATAGAGTTGCTGATAAGATTTTGGACTTGGATTGGTTGTTTGCGACAACCTGTCTTGAACTGATTTCATCAGCTACCTCCTTTGTTTTCCATTTCTTCTAATTCACGATAAAGAGCTGCCAGCTTGGCTTGGCCTTCCTGCGTTTGTCCTTGCTGAACCTCTTCCTTACTCCACTCAGGCACATTGCTTTTCTGTGGCTGGCTCGGCTTGGTAACAGCTTGACCTGTCTTCAACTCTCTTAGGTAAAGAACAGCTGCCTCTGCACTGCCAATTCCCTTGTAGGAAAAATCATTGCCCAGCTTCATAGCGTATTTTTCATTTAGATTGGCTGAGTCCACCTTGTTAAAGGTATAGAGGACCAAGACATTGATGACTTCGTCAAGCAGACCCAAATTGGCCAAATCCGTCAAGCATTTTCGTTCTGTTGTGGTCACAGCTGCCTTGCGTTGTTCCTTGATAAAGGACAAAAAGACTAAACTAGACTTTGTTTTCGCTTCACGAACAATGGCTTGCTCTTGGGCGGTGAGGTTGGCGCTTTCTGTTGGCAATGTCTGGCGTGACTGCTGCAAGCGTTTGGTCGAGATGGTCTGTCCAATAGCAGTTGCTTTAGCCTGCCGATAGGTTTCCAACCAGGTCCAGCCTGCCTGCTCTGCTATGTAACTAAGCGCAATAATATCCTCAGCTTCATCCTGAAAAAGAAGCTTATCTTTAGCCATTAATGCCTTGAAGGCAGACCAGTCAAAATCATGTTTCGGTTCAAAAACAACTGGAGCCTGCCCATCCATGGTAAAGACCTGAGAAAATGTTTTTGAGATATTCTGTTCCTGATTGGGTAGGTGAACAAGCAGATTCTCCATGCTTGACTCCCCAATCTTCCTTGCTAACAAGTTCTTATACAAGGGTTTCGCTAGAAAACTTTTTACGGTCAGAGGGGCTTGTAGCGCCAAACCTGTTAATTCATCTGCACGATAGAGTTCTAGGAGCCCCATGGCAGTCAGAACATCCAGAGCCTTCTCCAAACGATTCATCCCAAAATCCATGTGATTGAGAATGACAGTCCATTTGTAACGTCCTTGCCCTTGATCGGCAAAACTATAAAAGTAATAATAAAGCGCTAATGCATCAAAACCGATAATCGGCTGGTAGCATTGGCTAAGACTGACAATATCAGGTGTAAACGGGCTGATTTTTATATAGGCAAATAAATCATTTGGTTTCATCTTTTTTTCCCGGTTTTACCTTACTTCCTTTGGAAATCATCTGCTTAAGCAAATTTTCTAGCTCTCCAACATCTTTGAAAGAACGATAAACCGATGCAAAACGCACATAGGTGATTTCATCCAATTCGACCAATTCTTCCATTACCAAATTCCCAATGACATCGGATTCTATTTCACTATCACCTTGTGCTCGAACCTTCTGTTCAATCCGATTCACCACTTCATCAATATCATCGGTTGACACAGGGCGCTTTTGAGCAGAACGAATAATCCCATTGAAAATCTTTTCACGTGAAAACTGCTCTCTAGTTCCGTCTTTTTTCACAACGACTAGAGTTTTCTCTTCAATCCGTTCATAGGTGGTAAAACGTTGACCACATTGATCGCAGGAACGACGACGACGGATGGTATTGCCATCTTCAGCCTGACGACTATCAATGACACTTGATTTCAAACTCTGACATTTTGGACAACGCATACTCTTTCTCCTACATAAACTTTATCACTTCAGTATAGCATAAAAATGACAAAAATAAAAGAAAGCGAGAATTACTCACTTTCTACCAATAATTCATCTTGCTTCTTCAATCGACTGGCAACCCATTCACGAACCAGGCGGTAGACAACCGCAAAAATTGGGGTAAAGAAGACCATACCAAGTAGGCCAAACAAATTACCACCAATCAAGGCTGCGGCTAGGGTAAAGAGGGTCGGAAGTCCAACTGATTGACCAACCACGCGCGGATAGATAACATTTCCTTCTATCAGCTGAATAATCTGGAAAAGGGCGATAGACCAGAGTGCCAAGAGCGGATTTTGTACCGCCACAAAGAGAGCACTAATCAGACACGCTGAAAATGGACCGATATAAGGTACAAATGATAGGACCCCAGCCAAAATACCAGCCATGCTGGCATAAGGAATTCCTGAGAGCGAATAACTAACAAAGACAAGTGTCCCAATGATACATGCCTCAACAATCTGACTCATCAAGAATCGGTCATAGGTATCAACAATAACTTCTCCAATATAATTCACTACTCTGACAGCCTTCTCCGGCAAGGTAGCCTGCAAGAACTTTCTTGTCATCGCCTGCAAGTGTTCCTTGCTCCCTAAAATCGCTAGAGTGAAGAAGAAAGCCATTATCAACGTCATAGTGTTCGAAAAAATCCCCGTCACATTGGACACCAAGCCAGATAAAATCGGTGTGACCAAACTTGAAATAAGTGTTAAATTCTTCAACTGATCCAAAAAGCTGGCAATCTGGTCTCCGATTTGTCCCGACAAAAGACCATTTGATTCAAGAAAATTAGTTAGGGCATTTACCGATTTTGGAATGGCTGTGCTACTAACCGAAACCAGTTCTGAAACAGTCGTCACCAATGTAGGAAGAACAATCACCACCAGTCCTGTCACAATTAAAGCAAATCCAATTAATACTCCAACAATTGCCAAAGACCGCTTGGATTTCTTTAAAAAAGAAATCTTTTCAAACTGATCTTCTAATTTTTTCATGGGAACATTGAGAATAAAGGCAAAAATAGCTCCAATAAAAAGCGAGTTCATACTGCCTAGTAATTGTTGAATAGCCCCATAAATACTTGACCAGTTGAGAACAGCTAACAATGTCGCTCCAGATAAGAGTATCAATATGACTTTTTCTTTAAATGATGTATTCATAACTTTTCCATTCTTACTTATTGGCTATTATTTTATCACACGCTTATAGAAAAAGAAAGAGGGAAAGCTTCCCTCTTCTCTACTCTAAATCAATCGCGCATGGCATATCCGACACCACGAACCGTTTTTATATATGAATCTTGATGTGGCAAATCCAGTTTACCACGTAGATAGCGAATATATACATCAACAACATTGGTCTCAGAAGCCGCTTCATATTTCCAAACACGCTCAAGAAGTTGTTCTCGACTAACAGGCTCTGGGCTATTCATTAAGGTCGCCAACAGATCATACTCTCGGCGGGTCAAATTAATCAATTCATCACCTCGAGTCACTGTTCGATTTTGAAAATCAACCTTCAAATCACGATAGGCCGCATGCATGTGAACCTGCTTACAGTTATTGTCAATAAAGTCACGACCACGAAAAATCGCAGAGATTTGCTCCACTAAATCACTGATGACAAAGGGCTTCACTACGTAGGAAACAGCATAAGAGAGGACTTCTTCCCCATACTGACTAACTTCTGTCGGCTCAACTACCACAATCATGACCGTGGCTGGTTTTATCGCTAATAGTTCTGCAGCCAATTCCTTGCTGGACATGTCTGAAAGCTGAAAACTCATCAGAATCAAGTCAAAATCCGTTTCATGTGCCAAGGCCATAGCCTCTTTCCCTGTTGATGCATAATCAACAAGATAGTCTTTTTTCTGCAATTCCATGGAAACAAAATGCGAGAGATTGCGTTCTTTACCAGCAATCAAAATTTTCTTAGCCATTGTCCATCCTTTTCTATTCTTTCAAATGGTGTAGGAATCGTATTATGACTAGAAAGAAGGGCGCTTCCACGCCCATCTTTTCTATTTTGATTCGCTATACCAGTCGTAATGGAAGATTCCTTCTTTATCTTTACGGTTATAAGTGTGAGCACCAAAGTAGTCACGTTGTGCTTGAATCAAGTTCGCTGGCAAGTTTTCAGCACGGTAGCTATCGAAATAGGTAATAGCTGCTGAGAATGTTGGTACAGGAACTCCTGCTTGAACTGCCAAGGCAACAACATCACGAACTGCCTGTTGATACTTAGCTGTTACATCAAGGAAGTACTCATCCAAGAGCAAGTTTGCCAAGTCTTCATCACGTCCGTAGGCATCTGTGATTTTTTGCAAGAAGCGAGCGCGGATGATACAACCTGCACGCCAGATTTTTGCGATTTCACCAAATGGCAAGTTCCAGTTGTTTTCTTTTGATGCTACACGCAACTGTGCAAAACCTTGTGCATAAGACATGATTTTTGAGAAGTAAAGGGCTTGACGGATTTTTTCAACCAATTCAGCCTTGTCTCCTTCGTAGGTAAATGGAACTGGTTTTGGAAGAACCTTGCTTGCTGCCACACGCTCATCTTTGTAAGTTGAGATATAGCGAGCAAATACAGATTCTGTAATCAATGACAGTGGCACACCCAAGTCAAGTGATGATTGGCTTGTCCATTTACCAGTACCCTTGTTACCAGCAGCATCCATGATGTAGTCAACGATCGGGCCATCTTGACCTTGATCGTCTTTACGTTTCAAAATATCTGCTGTGATTTCAATCAAGTAGCTATCCAATTCGCCTTTGTTCCACTCAGTAAAGATGTCAGCCATTTCATCCACTGACAAACCGAGTAAGTGTTGCATGAGGTCATAAGACTCCGCAATCAATTGCATGTCGCCATACTCGATACCGTTGTGTACCATTTTTACGTAGTGACCAGCTCCATCTGGACCGATATAAGTCACACATGGTGCTCCATCTTCTGGTGCTTTTGCTGAAATTTCTTCCAAGACATCTGCCACCAATTCGTAAGCTTCTTTCTGACCACCAGGCATGATAGATGGACCTTCAAGGGCTCCTTTTTCACCACCAGATACACCTGTACCGATGAAGTTAATACCTGAGTTTGCCAATTCTTTTGAACGACGGATAGTGTCTTCGTAGAAAGTATTACCACCATCGATTAAGATGTCACCTTCATCCAAGTGTGGCAAAAGCGCTTGAATGGTTGCATCTGTACCAGGACCAGCTTGAACCATAAGCATGATGCGACGTGGTTTTTCGATAGATGCCACAAAGCTTTCCACATCGTAACTTGGTACCAAGTTTTTACCTGGATTGCTTGCAACAACATCTTCTGTTTTATCAGCAGAGCGGTTGTAAATAGCTACTGAATAGCCACGTGATTCAACGTTAAGCGCAAGGTTGCGGCCCATAACGGCCATCCCTACAACACCAAAATTTGCTTTAGTCATTTGTTTACTCCTCTAATTTGTATCTCTTTTATTATACACCGAAAGCTTAAAATTGACAAGAATTTTCAGATAATTTAACTATCTTGCCAATCTGAGTTAGTCCTCGTCGCCAAATAAGCCTTGTAATTGGGCAAAAGGACTATTGGCTTCTTTTTTCTCTTGAGCTTTTTGTTGAAAATCTTCCTCAGTCATTAAAGCCCAAGCTTGACCTGAAGGCAGGTCAGTGCCAGCTTCTTCTTCGGGTGTCAAAACCTTTATCGGAATGGCTAAAAGAATATTGTCCGCCACACTTTCCTCAAGGACAATGTGGTCATCTTCTACTACCAGCACCATATCCTCATCAATCAAATCTTGTTCTTTAAGAACTGCTTCATTGGCAACAAAGAGTTCATTGACGTTTTGGACCTCATGCAAAACAACTGGTTGCAGAGAACGACTGGATGCCAAGGTAATATCATAAGTCATCTGATAGTCCAAGAAAAAGAAACCTGATTCAAAGCGGATATTTCCAGTGACTTGGACTGGCGACAAGCCTAGAACTTCACCATTTCGAGCCTGCAATTCTTCCTGTAAATCCAAGGTTTTATCAAAGGAGATTCCATCTGGATTTTTCTGAATATCGTAAATATGAAACATTGTATTCCCCTATTCAGCTAGTTCTGTAATATAGTTATAGACTTCTTGTCCAGCAACTGCACCATTTCCTACTGCCGTTGCAATCTGACGAAGTTGATTTTGACGAATATCACCGATGGCATAGATGCCTGATTGAGTCGTTTCCATCTTTTCATTAGTGATAACCCAACCAGCTTCGTCTGTAATTCCTAGGTCCGCAACTGTATCAGTCATCGGATCCAGACCGACATAGATAAAGACACCACCGAAATCAAGTTCACTGACTTCTTCAGTTTTCACATTTTTGATAACCACGCTTTGTACACGTAAGTCATCACCCTTGATTTCTTCGACTACACTATCCCAGATGAAGTTAATTTTTTCATTGGCAAAGGCGCGGTCTTGGATGACTTTTTGAGCACGAAGCTGATCACGGCGGTGAACAATTGTCACAGACTCCGCAAATTGTGTCAAGAAGAGAGCTTCTTCGACCGCAGAATCTCCACCACCGACAACCAAGAGTTTTTGTCCACGGAAGAAGGCACCGTCACAGACTGCACAATACGAGACACCGCGGCTATTGTAAGTATCCTCACCTGGAATACCTAACAAGCGATGTTTTGCCCCCATGGCTAGAACGACTGTCTTTGTCTCCAAAACACCATCCTCAGTGATCACTTTCTTAATTTGTCCTTCTTCCTCAATACGGACTAGGGTGCCAAAAATATGGTCCACACCGAATTTTTCCAAGGGTTCAAACATTTTTTCAGCCAAGGCTGGACCTGAAATATGGTCATAGCCTGGATAGTTTTCAATTTCCGCGGTATTGTTCATCTGACCACCATAAATACCACGTTCCAAAAGAGCTACCTTTAAATTACTACGCCCTGCATAAAGAGCTGCAGTCATCCCCGCAGGACCCGCACCAATTACAACTGTATCGTACATATACTTTTTTCCTTCTACGCTTTAAACATTAATAAGATTCCCACTACTCCAAAGGCTGCAATGGGGATTGTCATCACATTAATCATCAACAAATCAAACAAGAAATCTTGTCGTTCTTGCAAGGTTTTATCCACACCCTTTGTCGCACGCCAGATAAACCAGACCAGACTAGAAGTGATAATCAACAAGGAAGCTATTAGCAATCCTTGTAAATAAAAACTGAGAATATTTTGTAACATGGTCTTTTCCAACACTCCTAGAAGGTTTGACGCTTGGCTTTACGTTCTGCACGACCCTTTGCACGCGCTTCAACTCGCTTGGTCTTGCGACGTTTTTCATCAACAGCCCATTGAATTTTCTTCTTGTAGCCTGGTTTGACTTTTTTCTTTTTCTTCTTGACCAAGCCAATCATTTCCAAATCTAGTTTTTCACGAGATTTTTCACGGTTAGCACGGCGGTCACGGTCGTAGGTATCGACAAATTCGCCATTTTTCATTTCTTTTGGCAAGAATTTGATATTGAGTTTTTCTAGCTCTCGAATATCTGCATCATCGCTTGGCTGATAAAGGGTAATGGCAATACCTGATAAACCATTACGACCTGTGCGCCCCACACGGTGAACAAAGAAGGAAAGGTCTTGCGGAATTGCATCATTGATGACATGACTGACGCCCTCAATATCAATCCCACGTGCTGCTAAATCCGTTGCAACAATGTACTGATAGTCCAAGTTCTTCACCTGGTTCATCATCCGCTTGCGCTCACGTGGAGGAATATCCCCATGAATCTTTGCGACACGAAGACCGTTCGCAGTCAAATAGCTATGTAATTCATCTGCACGTGTCTTTGTATTGACAAAAATCATGGCCAAGTAAGGTTGCATGAGCTTGGTTACTTCCAAGATTTGAGCATTACGGTCACGCCCCTTGGTTGAAATCAGCCAGTTTTCAATGGTATCTGAAATGACCGTATGGGTCTTGATTTGTTCCATGACTGGATTGGACAAGTATTTTTTCAAAAACGGTTGGAGTTTCTGCGGAATGGTCGCTGAAAAGACCATAAATTGCAAGTCTTTTGGCAGGCTGCCAGCAATCTTATCAACTGTTTCCAAAAAGCCCATGTCCAAGGTCATATCTGCCTCATCAACCACAAAGGTTTTGGCTTTATGGATAGCAAGGTCACCTGATTTGACCAAATCATAGATACGCCCCGGTGTCCCAACAACAATGTGAGGCTGACTAGCTTGAAGCTTGTCAATTTGACGGTTCTTATCCGTACCGCCAACATAATTGGTCACACGAACTTCGATGTCCGAATGACTAGCCAACTGGCGTGCCGCTCGATAAATCTGAGTAGCCAGTTCACGAGATGGGGCTGTAATAACAGCCTGAACTTGGTCCAATTCCTCATTTAATTTTTGGAAAATAGGGATCAAGAAGGTATGGGTCTTACCCGAACCTGTTTTTGATTCCCCTATCAAGTCTCGCCCTGACAAAACAACAGGAATCAATTTCTCCTGAACTTCTGTCGGCTGGACAAAGTTAATTTCTTTCAAAGCCTCCTGAATATAAGGCTTGAGTTTCATATCTGTAAATTTCATAGTTTCCTCTTTAGTTGTATTTCCCTCTATTATAGCACGATTTAGGTGGACAAGCAAAAAGGACGGATACCCGTCCTAATCAACTCTCGCTTGCTTCAGTAAATTCTGCCTCAATAATTCCAAGTTCCTTCTCTTCTTCCAAACTTGCTTTAAAGGCCTCAGTGAGCTCTAATTCGCCATCAAAATCACCATTTATTTTTTTCACAAATGTGTCTGCCAACATCCCTCCCATGGGCTGGAAGGTAAAATAGGTCAAACCTCCTGAAATCAGACCACCCAAAATAGGGACTGCATTGGCGAACCCACTGAAAAAGTCATCAACTTGATGTCTTTTTTTGCTATACTAGAGTCGAGGTGATTCCTATGCTTGATAATCAAATTCAGTTAGATCTTAGTTCCTATTCTCCCCTGTATGATATTGTTGTTCCCAAAAATCATTTTTTACGGCAGCTAACGGA
>NZ_JAOTGJ010000025.1:0-30785 GCF_044427225.1 Streptococcus sp. 2022WUSS037
TGAAACAAAGACATGGTCTTGATGTCGCCAGAGCATCAGGTCTTTTCAACATGGAATTACAAGCAGCCACCACCATATTTGTAGTCAATATGAAGCGAATTATGACCTTAATAGACCAAAAGGAAGAATAGAAAAATAGGAATTCTCCCAATCATTTAGGAGAATTCCTATTTTTTATAAGAGTCGGAGTAACTGGAGACTTTTTCAGTGGGCTCCAAACATACTTGCCCTTTTTTACCATAGTCGTCCACCACTGCTTGGCAGACACTTGCCCAATCAGCAGTGAAGGGACATTTTTCATAGCGAATAAGATGGGACTGACCAGGTCCTTCAAAAAGAATAACTTGATAACCTTGTTCTAGGGCAGGAACGACGGATGTGAAATATAATTCCTCCAATAGGGCATCGAAACCTCCGCAGACAAAGAAGGTCCCCTTAGGGCTACCATTTTGAGGTTTAAACAGGAGAGTTCGCAGGGTTTTGCCTTGATATTGGACAGGGTATTGTTCGTAGGGAATAGACAACAAATCCAAGCCTCGATAAAAATAGGCAACGGATTTTTCATAAGCTTCCAGTTTCCGTTTATCAGTCGGATGTAAGAAAAATTCTGCCGCTTGGAAATACCGGCTAGCCCTCAAATAGGCCCTACCTTTAGAAATATCTGACCGATTCTGGTTTACTTCCTCTATCAAATGATGTCCAAAATCTGACCATTCTTTATACCAAGATTCTGCCTTTCCTGCTTTGATTTTTTCACAAATTCGTGCAACTTCTGCATAGTCTGCTCCTCCATAGGGTGCATACCAAAGCACCCTTGTCGCTTCAAATTCAAACGGAAAAAATGAAAAGAAATGATGTTTCATCGGTTAACTCCTTTATTGGTAATTTGTAAATTCCACACAATTTTCTGTAAAAATACAATTTTAGTATATAATAGTTACAAGAAGAAAAATAGAAGTTACTTTGAGGTTCCTATGACAGAACAGCATCCATTACGCGAGCTCGCCCTTCCATTACTTGGAAAATGGGCCGTCGCCATCATCCTAGCATTGGCAGAAGAAGACAAACATTTTGCCCTTTTGGAGAGAGAAATTGGGCAGGTATCTCGAAAAGTGCTCAACCAAAATCTCAAGGCTCTCATCGAGATAAACTTGGTTGAAAAAATCGGACAAGCTTCACAAGGGTACAAGGTTTTCTATCGCTTAACCCCTCTAGGTAAAGAATTTCTCCCCTTGCTCCTTCAAATCAAGCAGTGGATAAAAGATCATGAAGAAGAACTGAAACCTAAAAAATAAAAAGATTTAAGATGGAAGCATCATTTGAACAGATACTTCTCTCTTAAATCTTTTTTTCTACATTTTCACCCTTTTCAATCGCAGAGCGTTCAAGACGACTGACACTGAACTGAGGGCCATGGCTGCACCTGCAAACATAGGATTGAGCAGAGGACCACCAAATACATGTAAGAGCCCCATGGCGATTGGGATGCCAATTACATTATAAGCAAAGGCCCAGAAGAGATTTTGTTTGATGGTCCGCATGGTTGCCTGGCTGAGTTTGACAGCCTTGACCACATCCAAAATGTCACTATGCATGAGAACAATGTCGGCAGACTCAATGGCAATATCAGTCCCTGAACCAATAGCTAGACCCACATGGGCTTGAGCTAGGGCTGGGGCATCGTTGATGCCATCCCCCACCATGGCGACTGTCTTGCCCTGTTCTTGTAAGAGCTTGACTTGGTTGGCCTTGTCATCTGGTAAGACCTGACTGACCACCTGCTCAATGCCGACTTCCTTGGCAATGGCCTGGGCAGTTTTTTCATTGTCCCCTGTCAGCATGACCACTTCTAATTCCATAGCTTGCAGAGCCTGGACAGCCCGACGGCTGGTCTCTTTTACTTTATCAGCAATGGCAATGACTGCTAGTAATTCTTGCTGGCTGGCTAGGAAAACAGGCGTCTTGGCTTGATGGGCAAATGCCTCCGCGACTGCAGGCCCTTGGGAAACATCAATTCCCTGTTCCCGCATCAACCGTTCATTACCCAGATAGATTGTCTGCTCTGCTATTGTCACCGAAAGACCACGACCTGAAAGAGCCTGAAAATCGGTGGCGGGCAAGAGATCAATCTTTTCTGTCTGTGCAGCTTGCAGGAGAGCCTGAGCCAAGGGATGCTCGGAAAATTGCTCGCTACTTGCGGCCAGCTGGAGGACCTGCTCACGATTTTTAGCTGACACCAGATGAATATCTGTCACCTGAGGTTTGCCCTCAGTAATAGTCCCTGTCTTGTCGAAAACAATAGTATTCACACCTTGTAGGGTCTCAATAGCTTGTCCAGACTTGAACAAAAGACCGTTTTCTGCCCCTTTTCCAGTCCCAACCATGATAGCCGTCGGAGTTGCTAGACCCAAAGCACAAGGGCAGGCGATGACCAAGACGGCGATGATAATACTTAGTGAAAAAATCCAGGATTCTTGCCCCAAGAAGTACCAGACCAGACCGGACAAGAATGCCAAGCCCATGACAACTGGCACAAAGACGGCAGATACTTGGTCAGCCAATTTGGCGATGGGTGCCTTTGACCCTTGAGCCTCTTCTACCAAACGAATAATTTGAGCCAGAGTCGTATCACGACCAACCTTGGTAGCCTGCATGGTAATGGCACCTTGCTGGTTAAGGGTACCGCCAAAAACATTGTCGCCTAGTACTTTCTTCACTGGCAAGCTCTCACCCGTCAACATGGATTCATCGACACGTGTCTGGCCTTCTAGAACTTGACCGTCAACTGGAATCTGCTGACCTGGGCGAACAATGACCTGGTCACCGACCACCACTTCTTCAATCGGTACTTGCATTTCCTGCCCATTTCGTAGGATCTGGGCAGTCTTGGGAGCCAGATTCATCAACTTCTTAATGGCCTCAGAAGTCTGACCTTTAGATCTCACTTCAAAATATTTTCCAAGGGTAATCAAGGTCAAGATAACGGCGGCTGATTCAAAATACAGTTCAGGATGGTGACCGTGCATGGCTACTTCTTTCCCCATCAGAAGAAAGGCAATCATCAAAAGACCTTGAACCAAGGCTGCCCCTGTCCCAACAGCAATCAAGGAATCCATATTGGGATGGCCTTGCAAGAGAGTTTTAAAGCCCTTTTGGAAAAAACTGCGTCCCAAATAAAGGACAGGGATGAGCAAGATGACTTGGCTGACCGCATAAACTAGTGGTTGATGGAGCAAGGCTGGTAATGGGAGCCCACCCCAAGGTAACATTGGCCCCATAGCAATATAGAGCAGGGGAAGGGTAAAGACAGCTGACCAGACAAATCGTTTCAAAAGAATGTCTTCCTTGCTTGGTCCCTTGTCCACCGTCTCTTCTACATCTTCAGGTCTGATCAGTTGATAACCTGCCTGCTCAACTGCTTTTTCAAGACTAGCTGGATTTTGCCTATCACGGCTATAACGGATAGTAGCCTTTTCTGTTGCCAGATTGACAGAGACTTCTTCTACGCCCTCTAGTTTGCCCAGAGCTTTTTCAACCGTCATGGCACAGGAAGCACAGGTCATGCCTGAAATGTCATATGACTCGGTCACCAAGTTATCGACTAGCTGATAACCCGCCTTTTCAACTGCCTGACGAATATCCTCTAGTCCCAAAAGCTTTTCATCGTAGATAACACTCAATTTTTCAGTCGCTAGATTGACACTGGCTTCTTCTACTCCTGCTAATTTACCAACAGCCTTTTCAACTGTCATGGCACAAGAGGCACAGGTCATGCCTGAAATGGGATAGGTTGCATGTTTCATATCTTTCTCCTTTGACTACATTTGTAATCACATTATACATAAAACGACTACATTTGTAAACAAAATTGTTTCAAAAAAGTAGATTGAAATCAATCCAACCTACTTTTACATATTCATTTACTCTTTACCGGATTTTTTTCGATTAAGGAAAATAGCTGTTAAAATTCCTGCAACACCTAGCGCCACCAACAGGAGGCTGACTTGCTCACCTGTACTAGGAAGACTTGATTTACCTTTTTTATTGGTAGGTGTTACTTTCTTATCAGAAGATACTACTGTTCCGCTTGATGAGGAAGTATCCGTAGCTCCTCCTGTGTCAGAAGCACTTGTAGACTGACTTGTACTGCTTGAAGTACTGGTTGAAGTTTCGGTACCACTTGATGATGGCTCAGTGCTGGTCGATGGTTCAGTACTACTTGATGATGGTTCGGTACTAGTGGATGGTTCAGTACTACTTGATGAGTCGGTGCTGCTGGATGACGGAGTGGTTGCAGCTTCAATTTTAGCCATCATTTCAGCCTCGACAGCTTTTAGTTGGGCAAAAATGTCTGCTGAACGCGCCAAGGTTTCCTCAGTTACAGTTGGAGCTAGAGCTACAGCTGCATCTTCTGAAAGTCCCGCATATTGAGCATCAAGAGCTGCCTGTGCAGCAATCCATTCATTTTCAAGAGCAATCCACTTTTCTTGAATCGATGTACCAAATAACTCTGGGTGTGAGATGGCCATCTTATCAATATTTTGTACCGTCCAGTACCATGAATTGGTATCATAAGAAGCTGAGCGATTTTTAAATGCTTCATAAGTATCTGTTACAAGTCCATAGAATGGTACATATGGTGTATTTCTAGTCTGACCAAGTCCCAACCAAACAATCCCTCCAAAGGCAGACGGCAAACTTTCTTTTATTTGATAAACGTGAGCATCAATGACATTTTCATTACCAAGAGCGTATTTATACGTTGCATCTGTTGCTTGGTCATTCGCACCGTTATCCCCTTGTTTTACCTTGCCCGCTTCATCGTCTGGACGAAATTCTGGAAGATGTTCAAAACGGTTACGTTGTAAGGCAAAGGTGTCTTGTAAACTAAAGCGACGACTTGAATCTGTTGGCTGACGTAGCAAATCATACACAGCATCTTCATAGGTTACAGGCGATGCTGGATCCATCAATTTAATACCTGCATACACACGGGAACGGTCTGCTTCAGCATAAGTTGCAGGACCGTATGATTTAGCGATATGGAACTGCCCATCGACTGTCACATAATTATCCGCTTGTTTGGCTACTTCTTCAACCTTTGCAGAAGCAATCACATTTTCTGTATCGGTAAAATCAACATGACCTAGATAGTAAGTATTTGCAAAAATTGCATACTTGTCTTCAGGGAACTTGATGGCTACGTATTGGTGTCCTGACAAAATTTCCATGTACCAAACTTCATTTTTGTCAGCAATGATAACAATATTTCCTTCAGCAGAGCCTTTTTCATCGATTGTCTTTGCAATCAGCTCAACACCTTCACGCGCACTAGTGACCCTAGGAAGAACATAATCAATAAAAATTGGTTCTCCCAGCCCTCCAGCTTCAACTAGAGGATCAACTGCCAAGACTTTAGCATTTGGAATAGCTGTTACAGTAGCAGTCATGGATACGCCTTTTTCGTTAAAACCGTGCGCCCCATAATTACCATTTGAACCATCCCCACGCGCCGCATCAGGCGTAGAGGTATACTTGAACTCATTTGCCAAGTGTGGTGCTGTAAAACCAAATGTCTCATCCACCAACATATCTCCCTCAACATAAGTTGCTGCTGGAACCACAATATAATTTTTATTGTGCGCTCCATTATCTGGTGGATAGGGATAATCTTCCGTTCTACCATAAAGGATAGAACCATCCGTTGTCAACCCTTTCCCAATGATAAAGCCTGAACAGGCTTGAACAATTTGGGCAGGGAGCATGCACACCAGCATGAGAAATGCTGCAATGCGAACTAAAGTCTTTTTCATAAGACTCTCTCCTTTCATATAATAAAATACCCATTTGCACATATATTGTAACGCAAAAGCACCTGCCTTGCAAGTGTTTTCAGAGCTATTTTACACATTTTTTCTAGCCAACATGGTCGCAAACCGCATCTTAAGGAAATTGCCATTTTCATCCCGTTTATGGAGCTGGCCAAAATCTTCATTGTACTTGACCAATTCCCAGTCACGATAGTATTCCTTCAACTCTCCCGCTCCGAAGGTAAAGGAGAAATTCATAGGACAGGGTGCATCTTCCGTATCCATGGCCGCTACAATCAAGTTATAACCACCCGGCCGAGTCTGCTCCTGCATATTGCGTATAATGGCTGGCACACGATCCCTCTCCAAGAACATAAAGACCACAGTTGAGATAATCCAGTCGTAATCCTGCTCCAGACTAGCTGAGTTGATGTCATAGGTCCCAGCTTGTAGATCCAAATCCTCCGCTTCCTTGACCTGCAAGAGCGTCTGAATGCTCGGCACGTGCTTGTCAACCGCCGTCACCTCAAATCCCTGCTGGGCTAGATAGAGACTATTGCGACCATGACCGCAACCCAAATCCAAAACCTTGCAGGGCTCGATGATTTTCAAGGCCTCCAAGACTTCTGAATGCGTCCGAGTATAGTCATACTTTTTGGCAAAATAATCTTCTGGTTGACAGAAAAATTCCAAGAAAAACTCCGTATCCTCTGTCAACAGGGCCACCCGATGCCAAGCCTGTGGCTCCACAAAAGGAATATCGTCTGTCGGACCATAGACAAATTCTCCCAAAATTTCATTATCATCTGAAATGGGCTCAAATTTGAGTTGACCCTTCAAGACCTTGATTTTGGCCCAAGTCCCCACCTTGGTATTATGCTTGGTCAAAAAATGCTGAGGAACCGTATCCTGATTCCAAATGGGCATGCGTTTGTAAGGAACTAAAACTGTCATTATTTCTCCTTCTAGTCAATAGTAGTTCTAGTCTATCACAAAGGAAATATGAATTCAAACCTATTTTTTACTTGACTTGGAGTTGACTCCAAGGTGTATAATAGTTCTTATCAATCAGAAAGGATATTTACTTGCACAGTAAATGTGAGATAAATATGAAAGCAGCTATTTATGAAAAAGCCGGTAAGATGACCGTTGCAGAAATCGAAAAACCAAGCCTTCAAGCTAAGGATGATGTCATTATCAAGGTCGTGCGGGCCTGCGTCTGTGGCTCAGACCTTTGGGGCTACGGTGAGGATATTCACCATGACCACGGTGACACAAACTCTGGTCATGAAGCCATCGGTATCGTTGAAGAGGTAGGCGAAGACATTACAACACTTGTTCCTGGTGACTTCGTTATTGTTCCATTTACACATGGTTGCGGACACTGTGATGCCTGTCGCGCTGGCTTTGACGGTACTTGTGACAACCATCCAGGCTACACCAACTGGGGCAACAACTACCAGTCTCAATACATTCGTTTCCACTACGGCAACTGGGCCTTGGTCAAAGTTCCTGGTCAGCCAAGTGACTACTCAGAAGGCATGATTAAATCCCTTTTGACATTAGCTGATGTTATGCCAACAGGCTACCACGCAGCCCGCGTAGCAGATGTCAAACCAGGCGACAAGGTCGTCGTCATCGGTGACGGAGCGGTTGGCCAATGTGCCGTCATTGCTGCAAAAATGCGCGGAGCTTCTCAGATTATCATGATGAGCCGCCATGCAGACCGCCAGCAAATGGCTTTGGAATCAGGAGCGACTGCTATTGTTGCCGAACGGGGTGAGGAAGGTATTGCCAAAGTCCGTGAAATTCTAGGTGGCGGAGCTGATGCTGCCCTCGAATGTGTTGGTACAGAAGCCTCTATTGACCAAGCCCTCGGTGTTCTTCACAATGGTGGTCGTATCGGTTTTGTCGGTGTGCCACACTACAACAACCACGCCCTTGGCTCAACCTTTGCTCAAAATATCATTATCGGTGGTGGCTCTGCTTCTGTCACAACCTATGATAAGGAAATTTTGCTCGATGCTGTCCTCAAAGGTGACATCAACCCAGGTCGAGTTTTCACCCAAACTTACAGCCTAGACAATATCGACCAAGCCTACAAAGACATGGCCAACCGGAAAACTATTAAAGCAATGGTGACGGTGGATTAATACTCTTCGAAAATCAAACTCAGCCGTTGTTGACTTGATTTGATGAACTTCAGTTCTATCTGCACCTGCGTCGCCTAGCCTGATTTTGATTTTCATTGAGTATAATACAAAAGAGAGCCCCAGATAGTCTCTGAACTGTCTGGGGGTTTTCGTATAATTTATAGAAAGATAAAAACGGAACCATCCCACTCATTAGAACTACTAATGCTCAACGGGAGTAGAAAGGTCCAGTTTCAGCATTTGCAATAACAGAAGCAAGTGTTAAGCATGAATTTTTTTATCTGCAATTGCATCCGTGAGGGTCTGTGAGAAATTCAATCCTAGTTCACGTCCTAGAGTGTCTGCCCAGCGTGGGATAGTGAGTGTTTTCTTTACTGGCTCTTGACTGCCCAAATACTTTGCAACGTCCACCATCACCATGGAGATAAAAGACTTGCTAGAATCGTAAACCATCTCAAAATCCTCATTACGGAAGGGGTTATTATCTACTAATGACAAAGTGTTTATAGAAGACGGGGTAGGAATGTCTCTTCCATTTTCGATATAATCAGCTAAGTTCATGCCTAACCAATCGCTAGCCATTGCCATAGCGTCTGCCATATCTTCGCCCTGAGTTGCTGAATGCTCAAAATCAGGGAAAGTTACAAAGTAAGGGGCGTTAGCTCCGTCTGTATCATCATAATAAAATAAAGCTGGATAAGTGACAAGCATAGTTTACCTCCAAAAGAAAACAAGCGGTAGACTGTTGTTATAACAGCCCTGCTTGCTTTTTGATACCCCTTTCGGTGTATTTGTTAATTTCACCGTGGGGAATGGTTATAGGTCGCTCGCCTGCTTTTTCAAGTTTAACGTGCGACCCCTTACCACCTTTGGTCTTTGTCCAACCATGGGCGGTAAGTAGCTTAACCATTTCTTTTTGTGTCATAGGCATAGCGCTTTTACCTCCTGACAAGATCATTATACCATACGTATTACACGTGTTCAACCATAAAAATCAGAAAATGTCTGAAATTTGTGACTGATACTCAATGAAAATCAAAAAAGACCAGGATTTCTCCCAGTCTTAGCGACTATTGATAGCCTTCATAGTCCGCTTAATATCACGGTCTTGCTCACGGCGTTTGATGGACTCTCGCTTGTCGTAGTCATGCTTCCCTTTGGCAAGCCCAATCAGGACCTTGGCAAAGCCGTCCTTGATATAGACTTTGAGCGGCACCAGGGTCATCCCTGTTCCCTTGACCTCATTGCCCAAGGACTCAATCTGCTTCTTCCGCAAGAGCAGCTTGCGGGTCCGCGTTGGCTCCTGGTTCCAGATATTGCCCTCATCATAGGGAGCGATATGGACATTGACCAACCAAGCCTCGCCCTGCTTGATTTGGGCAAAGCCATCCTTAAGGTTGATCCGCCCCGCACGAATAGACTTAATCTCCGTCCCCGTCAGGACCATCCCCGCCTCCACCGTATCGACAATGGTATAGTCGTGGCGGGCTTTTTTATTCTGTGCAATCACATTGCCCTCACCCTTGGCCATGCCTATCTCCTTTTCTTCTTGTTCTTTTTAGCCACTTCTTTGTAAAATGGTTTCTTTTTCTTGTCTTTTTTACCACTTTTTGACTTGTGGTCTTTCCCAGACTTGTGACGTCCGCTGTCGCGACCAGCAGCTTCTTGTTTGTGGTGCTTGCCCCGTCCTCGCCCTGATCGATCATCACGGTCACGGTTGGAGTGACTAGCAGTTCTCCGCTTAGCTTTCAAAGCTTTTTCTACGATATCCAGCTCGGACGGCACGTGGGCAAAATCGATTTCCCCTGTCATCTTGTCCGCCCGCGTTAGTTTGATACGGATTGGCTGACCGACACGGAAGACCCGACCAGATTTCTCACCCTGCAAGGTCAGAGTCCGCTCGTGGAACTGGTAGTACTCGTTGAGGTTGGTGACATGGATCAGACCTTCAACCGTATTTGGCAACTCTACAAAGAGCCCAAACTTGACCACGCTAGACACGACACCATCAAACTCTTGCCCAACAAATTCTTGCATGAACTCTGCCTTCTTCATGGCTTCGACTTCCCGCTCTGCCTCAATAGCACGTCGTTCTAGACTGGACGAAGACTTGGCAAGCTCAGGAATAACCTGCTCAAAATGCTCTGCTTTTTCCGCAGGATTGTGACCATACTCCCGCACCATACGGTGAACAAGCAGGTCAGGATAGCGGCGGATAGGGCTGGTGAAGTGGGTGTAAAACTCCGCACCTAGTCCATAGTGGCCGTGGTTGTGCTCCGAGTAACGTGCCTGCTGCATGGAGCGAAGCAACATCATGTTGAGGACATCCGCATAGGGTTCATCCTTGACCCGCTCCATGAGATCCTGAAGGGCGTCCTGGCTGATAGAGCTGGCCGTACCATAGACCGTCAGACCGAAGCTGGTCGCATAGTCGATGAACTTCTGCAACTTGTCTGACTTAGGCTCCTCGTGGATCCGATAGATAAAAGGTAGGTCCAACTTGGCAAAATGCTCAGCAACGCACTCATTGGCAGCCAGCATGAAGGACTCAATCATCCGCTCGGCAATGCCTCGCTGGCGCAGTTGAATATCGACTGGCAGACCATCCTTGTTGACGATGATTTTAGCTTCAGCTGTATCAAAGTTGAGAGCCCCACGCTTATAGCGCATGGCTTCCAGCGTTTCATGGAGTTTGACCATGAGGTCCACACTCGGCACGATTGCCTTGTATTTGTCCAACTTTTCCTGATTGCCCGCAATCATATCATTGACATCGGAATAGGTCATGCGGAAGGTCGTTTTGATGACCGTCTGACCAATCCAGTGCTTGACCACCTTGCCTTTACGGTCAATTTCCATAATAGCCGACTGGGTCAGGCGATCCACATTTGGATTAAGGGAACAAATGCCATTTGATAAACGTTCTGGCAGCATTGGCACCACACGGTCGGTCACATAGACAGAGGTTCCGCGTTTGACAGCTTCCTGGTCCAAGGCAGAACCTTCGGTCACATAGTAGCTGACATCAGCGATATGGACACCCAGTTCCAGATTACCATTCTTGAGCTGCTTGATATGGACCGCATCATCCAAGTCCTTGGCATCCGCACCGTCAATGGTGAAGATGATTTCATCTCGCAGGTCCAAGCGTCCTTCAAAGTCCTGTTCTGACGGACTTTCTGGCACTCGATTGGCCTCCGCCAAGACTTCATCAGGGAATTCCGACACGATGTCCATGGATTCCAAAACTTCCAAGACATCGATCCCCACATCGTCCTTGTGGCCCACCACGTCCCGAATGGTCGCAATAAAGTGGTCCCGCTTCTTATTTGGATAGGCTTCAATATCGACTTTGAGGATTTCCGTTCCGGTCAATACCAGAGGTGACTTCTTGATGTAAATCTTCTGAGCGATTTTCTGATTTTTAGACTTGATGTAGCCTGCATATTCTGGCTTATCTTCGTCAAAAACAATCAAGCCCACCGCAGTTTTCAGGCTATGTTCTAAAATATCAATGACTTCCGCTTCCGCAGCCGTCCCCTTGAGCCTGTCCGCCACTTTCTTGATCGCAACTTCCACTCGGTCGCCCTCGATGGCAAAATTAACATCGTCACGACTGACAAAGAGATCATCTTCCTCTTCATCAATGGTCACAAAACCAAAACCTGACTTGTGGGCACGGAAAATACCCTGCAAGGTCACCTTGTTTTTAGAGATTTTTGAAGCTGGAAGAGCGATTCGTCCTGCTTGATCAAAGACAAGTTGACGGCTACCTTCCATGCTAGAAACCAGCTTGACCAAGTCTGTGAAGCTCTTAGCAGAACTGGCTCCAAACTGGTCTGCCAGCTGGTCCATGGTCACAGGACCAACTTCTTTAATATAGTTTATAATTTCGTTTTTCATGTTGTAATTACCAGAGTACTAGTTAAGAATCTAGCACTATTTCTCTTAGTGTGCGTTATATCCAGACGCAGTGGTTGATTGCTCCAACAATCAAATGATTGTTGGAGGTGGGAGATAGGATTTGCAAAGCAAATTTCAATAGTTCGCGTAACGCTCCGAACCATACCTATTCAACTTATGCGGGGGTGGAGTAAAATAGTCCAGTGGAGTGAAACAGTTTGGGGAACTGTTTCAGCTGGTCACCTAAAAATAAGAAAGTGACCATAAAATCCCGAACCAATCAATACGAAAGTGAGGGGAACTTCCTTTGCATTTGTCGAGTTCTGGCCCACTCCCAAAAAAATAGACCAAGAACAAGTCCCAGTCTGATTTATCTATCTACTTGAAATGATAACAAGTGCTAGCGCATCCAACATCCATAGGAAAATAAGGATAGCTGTAATACGTTGCATAACCGCTTCAAAACCACGCGCCTTTGTACGCTCAAACAAAGCACCACTAGAAGAGTCAAAGACGTTGCTAGACTGGTTTTTAGCCGGTTGAATAAAAATCACTACAATCAAAATAACAGATAAAATCAACAGAATTGCTAATAATGCTTGATACATATTTTTTTCACTTTCTACAATAACTTATGACATTATACCATAAAACCTACTTAGTTTCAAGGTGGAGGGTTACTTTTCTCTCTTTTGGGCAGTATTTAAGGACTTCAATCTTATCTGGGTGAGTCTTGGCGTTTTTGCTAGTCAAGTAGTTCTTACTACCACATTCTGAACATTGTAAATTGATTTTAACTCTCACTAAACATCCCTTACTTTCAAATAGTTTCTAAAATTGGTCAAAGACCAGATAAGGTTAAAGAGGACCAGTCCGCTCGACAGATAGAAAACCCAGTCATAACCCATGTGAGCAGCCACCGCAGACCCCATCATGGGACCAACAACAGAACCTAGATTATTAAAGAGTTGGTTGTAGGAAAATATCCTTGAAATCCCTTCTTTTGGGGTCAACTTGGTCAAAAGAGAATTGACCGAAGGCAACAATGCTCCTGTCCCAAAACCATACATGAATCGCAACAAACCAAGCTGGAAAGGATTTTCTGCAAAAACACAGAAAACATTAATCAACAGACTATAAGTCAAAGCAATCAATAGAAGTCGATGATTGCCAATACGATCACCAATTTTCCCTAAATAACCTGATGTCACTAGCGATGCCATACCAGGCAAGGAAATGATAAAACCAGCAACAAATAACAGATTATCTGTCTGTCCCAAATGCCGCACGTAGAGGGTCAATATAGGAACAACAGCCTGAGCAGCTGCAATAATAATCATAGAAGTCACAAAAAGCCCAACCAGCATCTGCCGATCTTTCACCTGCTCAAATACCTCTTTAACCGACATCTCTTCGCCTTTTTTGATTGGAACAAAATCCTCTCGAATATAGAAAACGGTCAGTAACACAACGATAGCATAAAGAAGTCCCACCAGCAAAAATACCGTATGTACGCCAAACATCTCTGCTAAAATACCACCCAGGGTCGGACCAATCAAATTACCCGCTACCGCACCTGTTGATAAGGTCCCCAGAGCATACCCCGTCTTATCCTTTGGAACTTGACTGGCTATCAGGGCAGTGGCATTGGGAATGTACCCTGTAAATACCCCATTTAGGACACGTAAGGCAAGCAACCAAAAAACATTTGGTACAAAGGCCATACCACCCATAGTAAAAATCATCGCAAAAGCAGCCCGCACCATCATGGGCTTGCGACCGTAACGGTCCGCCAAACTCCCCCAAATAGGTGCCATCAAGGCTGCCGCAAGGGCATTAACAGACACCGCAAGTCCCGCATAATATTCTACCTGTCCAGGGCCTACCCCCAACTCTTCCACAAAAACCGAGATAAAAGGCATAACCAAGGTAAAACTCGTCCCTGTTAGGAAATTTCCCAACCAAGCCACCTTCAAATTCTGCTTCCAATAACTACTACCGTCGTCCATCCTTTAATTCCTCCAAAAGTGCGGCAACCTGACCCAAAGTCGCCTCAACCGCTCCGCTATTGTCAATAAGGACCTGGGCCCTAGTCCGTTTTTCCTCTAAAGAAAGCTGAGCTGCCAGCCGATTTTCCGCATCTTGAACAGACAAGCTATTGCGCTTCATGAGCCGTTCCAACTGCTGCGCTCTATCGACATAGACCAGCCAGACTTCATCTACCTCCCCGCTATAATCCGCCTCGTAGAGCAGGGGAATATCCATGAAAATCACTGGCTCGGTCTGCTTGAAGGCATCCCTTCTAGCTAACAATTCTTGCCTGATAATCTGGTCCTGCAAGACAGATAAACGAGCCCGCAGTTTACTATCCGCAAAAACAGCCTGACCTAGCTTAATCCTATCTAGACTGCCATCAGCTGACAGGATAGCTTCCCCAAACTCAGCAAGTAAGACCTGATAGAGTTTTCCGCCCCTGGCCTGCAATTCATGCACGACCGCATCCGCATCGATGACTGGATAGCCCTGTTCTCGCAAAAAAGCTGTAACCGTTGATTTTCCTGAAGCGATACCCCCTGTTAAACCGATAACTTTAGCCATATTTCACCTGACACTGAGGACAGAAATGTGTCCCACGACCGCCCAGCTGGATTTTGACAATCTCTGTCTGGCAACGGGGACAGGCCTGCCCTGTCTTTCCATAAACTTGTAAATAATCCTGCATGGTCCCGTCCATGCCCAAGGCATTCTTATAGGTCCGAATAGTTGAGCCACCTTTTTCGATACCCAGTTGCAGAACTTCTATGGTGGCTTGACGGAGGTCTGCCACCTGCTCAGCCGATAGCTGACAACTAGCTTGAGCAGGGTGAACTTGGGCCCTGAACAAGACCTCATCGACATAGATATTGCCCAAACCAACCACTAAAGACTGGGCCAAAAGATGCGACTTAATAGGCTTTTTCGACTTAGCTAACTTTTTGGCAAATTCTTCTAAGTCAAAATCTTCCTCCGTCGGCTCAGGACCGATTTTTCGACTGATAAAATAGGCATCCACATCTGCCTTGCCCAGCAGTTCCATTGTGCCAAACTTGCGGACATCCTGGTAAACCAAGGTCGATCCGTCCGTGAAAGTAAAAAAGGCATGGAAATGCTTGTTTGCAGGCACCTGGTCAGGAAAGAAATTATACTTACCTTCCATCCGCAAGTGGGAAATGAGGACATGGTCCGTCAGATAAATCAAGAGATACTTGCCACGACGGTCCACATCCAGAATTTCTTGGCCTAGCAAGTTCTGACAAAAAGCATCGGCACCAGTCTTAACCATGGGAGCATAGGTCACCTTGACCTTTTCGATGACCTTTCCTTTGACCAACCGATTCAAACCACGACGAACCGTCTCAACCTCAGGCAATTCGGGCAATGTACGATACCAAGAGCGTAAAAAGCGACTGAAAATTAGGAGAGCGACGCTGTGTGACTTGCACACAAGGAGCTCTATCTATTTTCCGAGCTTTTAGCTCGGGTTCAAGTACGCAAACACTCGTCCTTTCTAATGAAATTACAATGTCAAAGAAAAATAGGAACCTAACCGACGGTGCTTCGGCACCTAGGTCACGGTTGTCTTTTTTCACAGAGTCGTAGGCGAGTTCAAGACAACACCTAATCGGCTTTCCTTTCTATAATGATAACAAGATGAAGGAGAGCGACGCTGTGTGACTTACACACAAGGAGCTCTATCTATTTTCCGAGCTTTTAGCTCGGGTTCAAGTACGCAAACACTCGTCCTTTCTAATGAAATTACAATGTCAAAGAAAAATAGGAACCTGACCGACGGTGCTTCGACACCTAGGTCACGGTTGTGATTTTCAAAGAGTCGTAGGCGAGTTCAAGACAACGCCTAATCGGCTTTCCTTTCTTAACTAAATGTGTGTTAGACATACTTTTATTCACTATTCAAATCTCGAACATAGTGAACGGTTCGGCTAACTTCTCGGAAGCCATGTTTGATATGAAAATTCTGGCTCAGTAGATTATCCAGTTCCGCATCAGATCCTAGTTGGCATATCCCTTGACTTTTAGCCCAATGCTCAGCAAAATGCAACAGTTCTTTCGCAATCCCTTGACTACGGTAATTCGGGCTAATAAAAATCCCTTCTAAATAGGCAACTGGACTCGCCTGGCATCCTTCTACATAGTCGTGGCGAAGCGACAAACTAATCCACGCTATCGGCTCCTCACTTTGAGAGTAATACAAAAACTCAAAAGGAAACTCATTATTTGAAAATTTTTCTATCAAAACTTGCTCTTTTGTCTGCCAAACCTAACTTGCAAAGAGAGTCCAAGTAGGAAGAGATCGTTCAGTAACTGCTCTAATCGTCATTATATCTCACCGTAACGACGCAAAACACCACAAAAGTGGTGCTTTACGCTTGAAATTAATTCATTCTATTCTGTTGAAGAAAGTCCCCAGACTTCCTTGCTCTCTAGTTTTCAAGCTAGGTTCACACATGGTCACTTTCACATTCCTATGTGACCAGTTGAAACAGTCTATTCCTAGACTGTTTCACTCCCTCGGACTACCTCGCTCTCTGGTTTTCAAGCTCGGGTTCAACTCGCCAAAGTTGAGTGCTTTGAAAAGCTACTCAACTTTGGCAATTCAAGCCCTATGCCACTTCTCAGAGTTCGTGTCAACATCTCAGCGCAGTGGTTGATTGGCAGATTCGTTCGTATTTCATACTCCAAATCTGACCTAATCAACTGTGCGGGGATGAGAAGACGAACTCTTTTTTGACCATTTGAGTTCTTTCTCACTCACTAGGCGACTTACTAGTTTCTCACATCATTATGGTCGAATGATGTGAGAAACGTCGATCACTTCCACTGGACTACCTCGCTCTCCAGTTTTCAAGCTCGGGTTAAAAACGTCCCCCGGACGTTTTTAATACTCTTTCTCATTATATCCAAAGTCGGCGAGGTCGAGTTTTTTGTCTCGCCAGTTTTTCTTGACTTTGACCCAGGTTTCGAGGAAAACTTTGTCGCCCAACATCAATTCAATATCACGACGGGCCATGGAGCCGATTTTCTTGAGCATGGCTCCTTGCTTGCCGATGATGATGCCTTTCTGGCTATCACGCTCCACCATAATCGTCGCTCGGATATGGACCTTGTCGGTAAATTCATCACGTTTCATGGACTCGATGACAACGGCAACAGAGTGCGGAATTTCCTCACGGGTCAGGTGTAGAACCTTCTCCCGTATCATCTCAGACACCAAGAAGCGTTCTGGGTGGTCAGTGATTTGGTCCGCAGGGAAATATTGGAAACCTTCATCCAGATTTTCCTTGAGAATTTCCATGAGACGATTAACATTGTTCCCTTGGGTAGCAGAAATTGGCACAATTTCCTTGAAGTCCATCTGTTGACGGAAATCATCAATCTGTTCCAAAAGCTGGTCTGGATGAACCTTGTCAATCTTGTTAACAACGAGAATAACTGGAACCTTGGCCTGCTTGAGCCGTTCCATAATCATGTCGTCACCTTTGCCTCGTTTTTCATCGGCTGGTACCATAAAAAGCACCGTGTCAACTTCACGAAGAGTGCTATAGGCAGATTCCACCATAAAGTCTCCCAAAGCCGTCTTAGGCTTGTGAATTCCTGGTGTGTCAATGAAGACAATCTGCTCTTCTTCAGTCGTATAAATGCCCATAATCTTATTACGGGTTGTCTGAGCCTTATCGCTCATGATAGCAATTTTTTGCCCCATTACGTAGTTGAGAAAAGTTGATTTCCCAACGTTTGGACGACCTAAAATCGCCACAAAACCTGACTTAAATGTCATGTATTCTCCTTAAATTCTAAAAAATAAAGTCCCAAATTTTAGGCACAAAGATAATCAATCCTGTCAACAAGGCAAATCCTGAAACAAACAAGACTGCTCCTGCCGCCATGTCCTTAGCGTTTTTAGCTAGCATAGAAAAATGATAGCCTGATGCCAAATCCACCACATTTTCAATAGCTGAATTAACAATTTCAAAAGCGATAACCAGACTGATACTAAGCAAGAGGAAGAGCCATTCTGTCACAGATACTTGGAAAATAAGCCCTGCAAGCACAACAAGGACAGCTGAAGCAAGGTGCTTCTTCATATTGCGTTCTTCCTTGAATGCCGTAAACAGGCCCGTTACTGCAAATTCTAGACTAGCAATCAATTCTCGGTTTTTCCAGCGATTTTTTGAATTATTCTCTTGTAAGTCCATAGGCCGTCAAAATTTCTTCTTGTAAACCAAACATTTCTGCTTCTTCTTCTGGCGTATAATGATCATAGCCATTGATATGCAGCAAACCGTGTACAGCTAAAAAGCCCATTTCGCGCTCGTAGCTATGACCATAATCTTCAGCTTGCTCACGCGCCTTATCAATTGAAATATACAATTCACCAATATAGGCATCGAAATCTTCCATCATTTCAGCCAATTCAGGATTATCCAGTAAGTCTTCCTCATCAAAAACAATCTCCGACTCTGGCTTATATTCTAGGCTGACAACGTCTGTCGGACGGTCAATTCCTCGGTACTCCAAGTTAACCTCATGGACACGCTTATTGTCCACAAAGGTCACAGCCATTTCCTTATTCTGCTTGCCAATTTTTTCGGCAGCAAACTGGAGCAATTCCGTAATCTGCTCCTGCATTTGAGCAGAAACCTGCCCTGTTTCATCAATCATTTCAATATACATAATCTTACATTCCTTTTACGTTTCCATTATATCATAAAACCTATCAATGAGGGGGTTTTAGTGGTATAATGTCCTCAGAAGCTATCAGAGGAATGGAAAATGTTACAAACACCGAAACACATCACTGCCATCATTGAGTCTCATCTGGACCAGATGACAAAATTAGAAAAACAAATTGCCAGTTATTTCACTCAGTTAGACCCATCTAGCGCCGATCTTAGCCAAGAAAACACTATACAGCAACTCCACATTTCTCCATCTGCTCTTACCCGTTTTGCTAAAAAATGTGGTTTTTCCGGTTATCGAGAATTTGTCTTTGCCTTTCAGAATAACCAACAATACTTGGATAAACATTTTGAAAAATTACAGCGGAGCCTAACAAAAAAAGTCTTGGTAGACTATGAGGAAATCCTAACTGCTACCAATAAACTTGTTGATGAAGAAAAATTGGAAGAAATTGCCAAACTGATTGACAGTAGTAAGCGTGTCTATTTTTATGGAATCGGCAGTTCTGGTTTGGTTGCAATGGAAATCAAATCCCGCTTTATGCGACTGGGTGTAGTCTGTGATGCAATTACTGATAAAAACAATCTTATTTGGACAACCAATATCCTAGATCAGACCTGCTTGGTTATCGGTCTTTCTCTGTCTGGTCAGACAGAAGAGGTCATGGAGCATCTCCACCTGGCTGCTCAAAAGGGGATTCCTACCGCCCTGTTAACAACTAAGAGTTTTCCCCATCCGACTTTTGACCAAATCATTCCAGTCGCCTCTGTCCGCCACCTCAATTACGGCAATCGTATCTCACCCCAAATTCCCCTACTCATCATGCTAGATATTATCTACGCCTATTTTTTGGCTATTGACAAGGAGAAAAAAGAGAATATTTTCAAGCAAACTATTAGAGAATAATTCATCCGTCTTTCTATTTCACAACAATCTTAATAAAACAAAAAGCATTCAAAAATACCCGATAGGTACAGTTTGAATGCTTTTAATTCGCTTAAATCTAACTCTATTCTTCAAGACCAAGAATTTGATTGATTTCTTGGCTATACAGAATAGCCTTACCTCCGAAAATAGCCTGTATTCCTCCTTTTACATCCAAAACAGCCGTTGCACCTATAGACTGAATAACTCCCTTATCCACAAGACCACTATTTCTAAGCGATACTCTTAATCGAGTCGCACAGGCAGTCACATTCTCAATATTATCTGCTCCACCAAGAGCATCGATGATAGCAATTGCATTATCACGAAGACTAGAACCGTTTGATAAAACTTTTTCAGAATGCGATGCTTGATCACTGCTTTCCATACCAGGAACTAGCACGTGAAATTTGGTTACTAAAAATTTGAAAACTAGATAATAAACTGCTGCCCAAAGCAAACCTACAGGAATCACGTAAATCCAATTGGTTTTGTCATTTCCTTGGAAAACACCAAAAATCAAGTAATCAATAAGCCCACCAGAAAATGAGTTCCCAATACGAATTTGCAGGAGATCCGCAACTAAGAATGATAGTCCATCTAAAAATGCATGAACGACATATAGCCATGGAGCCACAAATAAGAAAGAAAACTCAATTGGTTCCGTAATACCTGTCAATAGGGACGTTAATGCACTGCTCGAATAAAAACTACCAACTTTCTTCCGATTTTCCTTAGGGATGGCATGATACATAGCCAAACATGATGCTGGTAAACCAAATATCATCGTTGCAAATCGACCAGCAAAAAATCGAGTTCCATAAGTAAATAATCCTGTATGATTCGCATCCGCTAATTGGGCAAAGAAAATATTTTGCGCACCTTGGATTGTCTCACCTGCTACTACTTCACTTCCACCTAATGAAGTATACCAAAACATTGGATAGATGGTATGGTGCAAGCCAAACGCACCTGTCAAACGTAAACCAAAACCATATAAGAAGGTTCCAAAACTTCCCATCTCTGCTATTGCCTTACCAAAATCAACTAACAAATTCTGAATCGGTGGCCAAATTATATAAAAAATGGAACCAATCGCAATTGCTGCAAATGATGAAATAATTGGAATAAAGCGAGAGCCACCGAAGAAACCAAGAAAGGCTGGTAATTCAATTTTTCGGTATTTATTGTGTAAAGTTGCAACAGTGATACCAATCGCCAAAGCTCCTAGAACACCAGTATCAATACTTGCTCCTTCCCCTGCAAAAAGAGTTAGAAAGCCACTAATTGTAGCGGTATAAATAAGGTATGCAACACCTGCGGATAGTCCGGCTGTACCCTTATCTGCATCCGCTAATCCGACAGCAACACCAATAGCAAAAATCAACGCTAAATTCGCAAATACCGCACTACCTGCCGTACTCATGATAGTGAATACAGCTTGCAACCACGCTTGATCCAATACAGGAAATTGTGCTACAGCATTACTATTTGATAAAGCGCCTCCAATTCCCAGTAAGAGACCAGCAACAGGCAAAATTGAGATTGGTAGCATAAAGGCCTGCCCTAGCTGAGAAAACTTCTTAAAATTCATACTCCATTCCTTTCTATAACCTATTTATTATTTATGTAAAGCACTAATAAACCGCTCTGCGATTTCCTTTGGACGCGTGATTGCACCACCTACAACGATTCCTGCCACACCTAAATCATGAATAATTTTTACTTGGTCAGGATAGTGTATTTTCCCTTCCGCTATCACATCAATACCTGCTCGGAACAAGCGGTCAACCAATTCAATATCTGGTCCCTCCTCCTGCCTACTATAGGATGTATACCCCGAAAGGGTTGTCCCAACGAAATCCATTCCAGCCTCATAGGCCGTTATCTCCTCTTCATAGGTTGAAATGTCTGCCATAAAGAGTTGTTCGGGGTATTTTTCCTTGATTTGCTTAATGAAATCAACAACATCGAGTCCGTCATAACGCTCACGCTTCGTGCATTATTAGTAGTATGTCACTATCATCACAAGTTCATTTGTGGTTCACGGATATAGGTCATTTATGTTAGTTTCTTTTAGACAAATGTAGTCGTTTATCTAAGACTAACATAGATAGCTTTTCTATCTAGCTTAATGTTACAAATTGGGATTACAAAAAACTTGTCCCAATTAAATAATCATAGACATAGTCATTGACCTTTACATGCATAGCATCATGTCCATAATCTGGTAAGATTTTCATTTGCTTCTCTACCTGCAAACGATTGTAAACTGCAAATTGAGTAGAGGGTGGACAAACACTGTCTTCCAAACCAGTCACCATAGCAACAGGACATTTTATCATGCTAGCAAAATTTTTAATGTCGATATAGGATAGTGTATCCAACATTTTTGACTCAGTCTCATGAAATGGGTCTGAATATTTGAAATAACGGAAAAGTTCATCGTAGGCCTCACTATTGTTGCCCAATTCCAATACCCGCTTAAAATCGGATAGGAAGGGATAAATAGAGACAGTCTTAGACAAATTTGGATAGAGGGCTGCTGCAATCAAGGCTAGGGCTCCTCCCTGAGAAGCTCCGTAACTCATCAAGCGATTGGCATCAACCTCTTCAAATCCTGACACAAGACGAATTAACTGGTAAACATCCAAGTAAACATCCTTATAAAAGAGATGATTTGGACCTTGGACCATCCCTCTAATCACCTGACCCTTGACGGTTATTCCCTCAAAGCAACCCAAATCTTGAGAGCGACCTGCCTGCCCCCTGACATCCATTGCTACAACGCCAATTCCGACGGCTGTGTATTTCAGTAATTCTGACCAGTCTGGACCTTGACCTTGGTAACCATGGAAATAAAAGAGCACTGGTATTTTTTCTTCTTTTTTTGGAAAAATGACTTTAGAAAAAATCTTTGAGCCTCCTTGACCGATAAAGGTCAACTCGGAACAAGCAACCCCTTCTAGGCCGACCTCTTTCTCCACTAATTCAAAATCTGGTAAGTCTGGCAAACTGGCAAGATGACCTTGCCAAAACTGTTCAAAATCTGTTGGGACTTCCTGTCTGCCAAGATAAGACTCCATTTCCTGCAGAGACATTGTATCAATCATAGTTCCTCCTAACCCAGACCTTGCTTCTGCTGGAAATGATAAAAGGCACCCAGCATGCCAGCCGCATTCTCATGCTCTGCAAAGGCAAGTCTGGTCTTGTCTGCTAGACTTGAAACCAGATTTGCCTTAAGGGCTGCCTGGATTTTCTCAAAGAGATAATCCTTTTGCGCCATAATACCACCACCAAGAATAACCACTTCTGGATTGGCTACATAGCAGATGTTGGCAATGCCTTGGCCGAGATAGTTGACCATGCGATCAATAGCCGCAATACAGTGGGCATCTCCAGCCTTGGCTTCTTGGAAAATCTTATAGCCGTTCCAGTCTGCCGGATTCTGACCATGCAGGCGAGCCACTTCTTGGACAAGAGCCGTCGTTGAAGCCAGGTCTTGGAATGCACCATCAGAAAGATGGAGATAACCAACCTCACAGGCCGAATTACTAAAGCCGTGGAAGATTTGACCGTCCACCAGCAAGCAACCACCAATACCCGTACCAATTGTCAAACAAAGACTAATCTGGCAATCTTGACCAGCGCCTGAAATCCCTTCTGCCAGCCCTGCACAGTTAACATCATTTTCAATCTCACAAGGAAGTCCGAAACTAGACTCGATTTCAGACTTGAATTGGGTTCCAGCATAGTTTGGAATCTGCGGTCCCGAATAGAAAATCTCTCCCTTGTCAGGATCGACCATCCCTGCTGAAGAAATGGCTACACCTGAAAGTGGGGATTGAGCATGAAAGTTTGCTACTAGATTTTTGACTGTCGCAAGGATATGGGGACCGCCCTTGTGAGCTTCCGTATCCATCTTGTAACTTTCTAGAATCTGACCTGCTGCATCTAGGCGGCCATATTTTATCTGGGTTCCGCCGATATCAATAGCAAGATAGGTTTTCATAGACACCTCCTAGGCACCAAATCTTTCCTTGGCATCCCGAATCAACTGAGCCGCTTCTTGAGCAATGGAAAGGTCCGCTTCTGTTAAGGCCGTGAGAGGTTCCCGAACAGAGCCAATGTCCAAGCCATCATTGATACGGATAACTTCCTTGATGACAGCATACATATGACCATGACCAGACACCAATTTTCCGATGATGGTATTGATGGTTGCCTGTAATTGACGGGCTGTTTCCAAGTCCTTGTCAGCAATTAACTGATTGAGCCTTAGGAAGAGTTCTGGCATTGAGCCATAGGTACCACCAATTCCTCCTTTAGCCCCCATGAGGCGACCGCCGAGAAATTGCTCATCTGGACCATTGAAGACCACATAATCTTCACCGCCTAGACTAACAAAGGTATCAATATCCTGAACTGGCATAGAAGAATTCTTCACCCCTACCACTCGTGGATTTTTCAACATTTCCTTGTACAGACTAGGCGTCAAAGCCACACCTGCCAGTTGCGGAATGTTGTAGATGATGAAATCTGTATTTGGTGCAGCTGCACTAATGCCGTTCCAGTAAGCTGCGATGCTGTACTCAGGCAAACGGAAATAGATCGGTGGAATAGCTGCAATAGCATCGACACCCAATTCTTCCGAATGGCGCGCTAGCTCCACACTGTCCTTCAAATTGTTGCAGGCCACATGGTTAATAATGGTCAATCTGCCCTTGGCAACCTCCATAACCGCTTCAAGAATTTGCTTGCGGTCTGCCACACTTTGGTAAATGCATTCGCCAGATGAACCATTGACATAAAGCCCTTGAACTCCCTTGTCAATGAAATACTGAACCAGAGCTTTTACACGCTCTGAACTAATGTCACCAGCCTCATCATAACAGGCATAAAAGGCTGGAATAATACCATGATATTTCGATAAATCTTTCATTTTAATTCCTTTTTAACGATTGTAATCGTGACCCAAATTCTCTAATAAATAGAAAGGATAGGCCAGCATAGGCAAAAAATAGGAAACTCACCAGACCAATCAAGAGAGTGAGGTCTGAATAGAAGAGGACAGCAACCAAGAGGAGCAAGACCAGGCTGACCATAAAAGTCAGAGACAACATAGTCCCAAGGTAGAAAATCCCTTGCAAAAACAAGTCCTTCAAGTGGAGCTGAAAACGACTGGCTAGTGGGTAGACATAGACCCAGAGCAGCTGGCTAAAGAGCAAGATAGCAATGCAACTTGCACGGAAACTATCAAAGACTAGACCAGCCTGATTCCAAATTAGATAAAGATCCAAAAGGCAAAAGCTTGTTAGCCCCACTTCAACCAAGGACAAAATGAGGCCCTGTTTCCACTGCCGACGAAAATGTCCCCAGTAGGTCGACCAGACCTTGATTTTCCCCTCTTCATGCATGTCCCATAAACTAGCCTGAAGGGCAAGTTTGGCAATTCCCAAGGTAAAAAGAGGGAGACTGGCCAAAACAGTTAAGCCATTTAAGAGCATTAAATCGAAGATTTTTTCTACCAGTTGCCAGGCTGGATGATGGACATCAAACAGGGACTGAACCAGTGTTCTACCACCTTTTCCTTTCATCCTCATCTTCCCCTTTCTATTTTATAAAGGACTTAGTCATCTACTAAGACTTTAAACACACACTTGCGGACAGTCTTGGCACCACCTGCCCATTGGTTAGGCTGGTGAACTTCCCCAGGTAGGAAAATAGCAAAGTAATTCCCATCTAGTAGACAATCCACCCATTTTTCACTGGGAACAAAACCGATATCACCTGCCTGGTCAAATCCAGTATCCTCTCCAACCAGACGGCAACCGTAGGAAATTTGTTCCTGACCACTGATGACAAAATGAATATCCACATAAGAACGGTGGTATTCAAATTCCTCCTTAAACTCCTCAGAGAGGGTATTTTCTTGGAGGAAATAATAGACATCCTGGCCTGCAACTTCATACTTGCCTAGCTCCTGCTCTCGAAAATCTCCCTTTTCAAGAACAGCCAAGGCAAGATCCAAGTTAGGATGCAGGCCCTTATAGTGCCTAATATTTTCAATATGATCATAAATCATGCAACTTTCTCCATGAACTTATCCCTTAACAGCCCCCATAGTAATACCCTGTGTAAAGGATTTTTGGAAGACAAGGAAGACGGTAACGATTGGGACAGCAGCCATAGCAGCACCCGCCATGATGACACCATAGTTGGTTGCCATTTCAGCCTGCATGGTCGCAACACCCAGCGAAATGGTCAAATTCTGACGTGATGTCAACATAACCAACTGCATGAAGTAGTCGTTCCATGAGTTGATGAAGGTGAAGATGGCCAAGGCAGCAAAGCCAGGTTTGACAATTGGAAAGGCAACATTCCAGAAAGTGGATAGCTCGCCACAACCGTCAATCTTAGCAGATTCCAAGAGCTCGGTTGGAATGTTTTCTGAGAATTGTTTCATCAAGAAAACACCGAATGGCCAACCAACAAGTGGCAGAATAACCGCAGCTAGCGTATCATGAATGCCCATAAAATTGATAATCCGAACAAGGGGCACAAGAACAACCTGTTTTGGCAAAGCCATGGCAGCGATGAAGATTGAGAACAAGATCCGCTGTCCATAGAAACGTTTTTTAGCCAAGACATAACCTGCTAGAGAGGATGTTGAACAAACCAAAATCATGGTTGCCAAGGAAATGAAGACGGAGTTCCATAGCCATTGCAAGGCAGGGTTTTGTACCGTCAACTTGGTAAAGTTTTCCAGTGTTGGCTGGGTTGGCCACCACTGAGGTGGAATGACAATAGTATGCGGTTGTGACTTAAAGGCCCCTGTCATAATCCAATAGAAAGGAAAGATGAAAAGGATGATCAACAAGAGCAAAATAATGGTTGAAATAACACCAAAAGGCGTAATGGTTTTCTTTTTCATGATCTCCTCCTTTCTAGTATTCCACATCATTACCCAAAATCTTGAATTGGGCAAAGGAAATCAAGGCAATCATGACTGCCAAGAAAACACCCATGGTATTTGCATAGCCATACTCAGACAACTTAAAGGCTTTTTCGTACAAGTAGTACATGAGGGTCGAAGTCGAATAGTTTGGACCACCCGAAGTTAAGAGCTGAATGAGGGCAAAACATTGGAAAGAGTTAATGGTTGTAATAACTGCAATATATAGAGTTGTTGGCAAGAGGCTTGGCCATTTGATTTGCCAGAAAACCTGATGTTCATTGGCACCATCCACACGCGCTGCTTCTACCAAGGAATTATCAATATTACCCAAAGCTGCAATGTAGAGGATAATAGGCTGACCAACCGAAGTTGTCAAAAGGATAATGATAATGGCTAACAAGGCCCATTGCTTATCCCCCAACCAGCTGATGTTCTGGTCGATGATTCCACCAGATTTCAGAACAAAGTTCAAAATACCTGATAGCGGATCATAGATCCATTTCCAAACAACCGTAACAGCAACCGAACCCGTTACAACAGGTAGGAAGAAGACAGCACGGTAGAAAGAGCGAGCGATGACATTCTTTTCATAGGTCTGTGAAGCCACAAAGACTGAAAAGAAGACAACGACTGGCACTGACCCAACCACGATAATCAACGTGTTAATCAAAGATTTGATAAAAATCGGATCATTAAACATCCGTACATAGTTATCCAGTCCAACAAAGCTAAAATCTGTCATGGTGTAGTTGAAGAAACTGGTGACAAATCCCATAATCATTGGAGCTAGTACAAAAATAGTGAAGAAAATGAGAATAGGAGCTAAGAATGTATAGGATACAATGGTCTCCCGCATTCTAATCTTATTTATCTGCACCGAGAACACCTCAATTCTATTCGGAATCATTCTTTATGAAAATCAAAATACCTACTGAAAAAATAGTTGTTGTTTTTCATAAAGCATGAAAGGAATGGCTCCTTTTCCATATCTATTGAATAGCTAACAGAGAAAAGGAGCCTCATTCAATTCATTTATTTAATCGTTGCGTTTGCTTGCTCAGTGAATTCTTTCAAAGCTGGTTCTGCTTCTTTTTCGCCATTTGATACAGCTTGAAGCATTGGGAACCAAAGAGTTCTCATTTCAGCAAATCCGTCAATCGTGTTGTAGTATGGAGAGTAGTAGCCAGTCCACTTATCAATCATAGCCATACGTTCATCATCATAGAGGGCACCAAATGATGTACGAACTGGGAATGCTCCTGTACGAACAACGTTCTTAGGACCCCATTCTTTATCATCTGCGATGAACTGGATGAATTTCTTAGCTGCTGCTACGCGTGCTTCGTCGCCATTATTGAAGACTGCAAAGCCGTTTACAAGGTACTCAAGAGCTGCTTTACCATCTTCAGATGGGAATGGTACTTCAAGCACTTCAACTTTAGAAGCTTCTAGCAATTGTCCTTGGATACCGTTTTGAGCAGGACCCCAAAGGATAGTGTAAGATGTTTGACCGTTTGCAAAGTTTTGGATGTCATCGCCACCTGCATATTGTGAACCATTCATCATGTAACCGTCTTTAATCCAGCTAGCTGCCTTAGACAAGGCCTTGATCATTTGTTCTGAATCAGTAGTATATTTGGTCACACCTTCATCAGTGATGCTACCACTGTAAAGGTTTGCCAAGAAGGCACGAGTACCTTGGTCACCACCTTGGCCGTTAGAGAAGAGGGAACCTGGGTTGTAGCCTTTGTCTTTCAAAGCCTTAATGACTTTTTCAAAGTCGTCTGTTGTCCAGCCATCTTTGACAAGATCAAGAACACCAGCATCTTTCAACATCGCTTTGTTAAATGCCATGTAGAATGGTGCAGAGCTGAGTGGGTACATGTAGGCAGTATCACCAGCCTTAGATGCTTGAATAATGTTATCATTGTTCACATCTTTGACAAATTCATCTGTAAAGAGGTCATTCAACTCAGCCAATTTGCCATTTTTTCCGTAGGTAATGATACGACCTGGTGCATCAAATAGAACATCTGGAGCAGTCCCTGCTTCAATAGCAGTCGTGATTTTTTCTGGTCCAGATGTAAAATCGATGGTTTCCAGTTTGACAGTGATGTCTGGGTTAGCTTCCTCAAAAGCTGCAATAATTTTTTGCTCATAGGTACCAACACCGTCTTCTGTATTCTCTTGTGTAAATACTGGGAAGGCCCACCATGTGATTTCTGTCTTACCAGAAGCACTAGAATCAGCAGTTTTTTCAGCAGTTTTATTACCGCCACTACATGCTGCAAGTGACAAAACTGCCACACCAGCTAACAATGAATGTATGATTTTCTTCATCATTCTTCTCCTTTTTTTATTATTTTGCTTACCCCAAAGGGTGCTTAGACTACTTATTTATTGTTTCAACACTCGGATAAACCGCTCTGCTATTTCTTTTGGTCGGGTAATAGCCCCGCCAACAACGATACCTGCAACACCTAGATCATGGATGGTTTTGACTTGATCCGGATAATGAATTTTTCCTTCAGCGATGACATCGATACCTGCTCGACAGAGTCGATCAACCAATTCAATATCTGGACCATCTTCCTGCCGGCTATATGAAGTGTAACCAGAAAGGGTTGTCCCAACGAAATCAATTCCAGCCTCATAGGCCGTTATCCCCTCTTCATAGGTTGAAATATCTGCCATAAAGAGTTGGTTTGGATATTTTTCCTTTATTTGTTTGATGAAGTCTACGATTGTTAGCCCATCGTACCGTTCTCGATTGGTACAATCCAAGGCAATCACTTCAATATCTAAGGCTGCCAGTTCATCAACTTCCCTCATTGTCGCAGTTATAAAAGGTTCCTGTGGAGGATAATCTCTTTTGATAATTCCAATAATTGGTAAATCGGTTACTTCCTTGATTTCTTTTATATCTCGAACACTATTTGCTCGAATTCCAACTGCTCCTGCCTCTTCTGCTGCTTTAACCAGTAAGGGCATTATGCCCCCTTCCTCCCGATAGAGAGGTTCACCTGGTAAAGCCTGGCAAGAAATGATCAAGCCATCTTTTATTTGTTCCTTTAGGACTGCCTTGCTAATGGTAGCCATTCCATTCTCCTTTCTATTATCGGATCCGAGATAGCGCTTACAATGTCATTATATAATATATTTATATTTTTTCAATAGTTTTTTATACATAAAATCTACTTTCTTACTTTTTACAAAAACCAACAATTTTGAAACTAGTTTCTAAAATATTTTCTATTCTTAAAACTAGTTTTATACTCAATGAAAATCAAAAGTAGCCTAGGAAACGAAGCCGACGATAGAACTCAAGTTCATCTAGGCAAGTTGACAACGGATAATTTTGATTTTCGAAGAGTATTACCATACAAAAAATCAGCCAGAGCATCACTCTAACTGATCTAGTTTCATATGGTAAGAAGTTGTGAACTGTGAATACCAACTCTAAAGTGCATAGGGCTGCAATTCGGGATTGATTGGTGTGTTAATCAAATTGTTTGCATAGTTGCAAAGGGTTGCAAGACTAACTCCCAGTACAACATCCAAAGCATTTTCTGCTGTATAGCCTGCTTGGAAAAATTCCTCTAGCAAGGGCTGTCCAACCTTACCTTTTTCATGAATAACAGCCAGAGTAAATCGAGCGAGAGCATCTAATTTTGCATCCGTTTCGATTGGTGTTCCCTGACGTAGAGCTTGTAGAATAACATCTGGCATCTTAACCTGCTTGATAGAAATAGCCGTATGACCTGCCACGCAAAATCCACAGCCATTGGCAAGGGCAGCTGTAATTTGTACCACTTCGCGTTCAGTTGCTGTTATAGTTGTTTAGTTTTTATTTGATGTGTGATAAAAATAGACTTATGACTTACGGAATTGATTTTAGAAAACGCGTTATTGCCTATGTCCAATCAGGACACACAAAAAAGGAAACCTGTGACTTATTTGGTATTGGAACCGATACCTTGTACCGTTGGGAGACACAGCTGAAAAATGAAGGACATCTGAATCGTAAACCACGCTCTCGTAGTCCTCGCAAACTTCCGCTTGACCGCTTGGAAGCCTATGTCAAGGAACATCCAGATGCTTTCTTAAGGGAAATTGCAGAGCATTTTGACTGTAGTATTCCCTCAGTTTGGGCTGCCTTAAAAAAACTGAACATCACTTTAAAAAAAGACCACAACCTATAAAGAACAAGATAGCGAAAAAGTGAGACGCTATCTTGATGTTTTAGCCTGCTTTCCAAACACCCCTATTGTTTATATTGATGAGACTGGCATTGATACC
>NZ_JAOTGJ010000026.1:0-29613 GCF_044427225.1 Streptococcus sp. 2022WUSS037
GGCTACCCGCTACTTATCCGCCTTAGAAAGCGTCGCTTCAAGTGTAAAGATTGCGGAAAAATGGCTGTCGCCGAAACTCCTCTTGTCAAGAAGAACCACCAAATCTCCGTCGCTGTTAACCAGAAGATCGCCCAATTACTCATCGAAAATCAAGCAATGCAACATATTGCACACAGGCTATCTATCTCAACATCATCAGTTATTCGAAAACTCAATGAATTCAAGTTCGAAACGGATTGGAATACCTTACCTGAGGTAATGAGCTGGGACGAGTATGCCTTCAAGAAGGGGAAGATGAGCTTTATCGCACAAGATTTCAACTCCCTAAACGTCATTGCCATCCTTGACGGAAGAACCCAAGCAACCATCCGAAACCACTTTATACGCTATCCTAGAAAGGTTAGAAATCGGGTCAAAGTCATTACTATGGATATGTTTAGTCCCTACTACAAATTGGCTAGACAGCTATTTCCAAACGCCAAGATTGTTCTGGATCGCTTCCACATTGTTCAACACCTCAGCCGTGCTATGAACCGTGTTCGTATTCAAATTATGAATCAACTTGATAGAAAATCACAGGAATACCGAGCCTTGAAACGCTACTGGAAATTGATTCAACAGGATAGTCGTAAACTCAGCGATAAACGATTTTATCGCCCTATGTTTCGGATGCATTTGACTAACAAGGAAATACTGGAAAAACTCCTGTCTTTCTCCGAGGAACTACGACAGCACTATGAACTCTATCAATTTCTCTTGTTCCATTTCCAAGAGAAAAATTCAGATCATTTCTTCAGTCTCATCGAACAGGAAATAGCCACTGTTAATCCTATTTTCCAGACGATATTTAAGACATTTCTAAAGGATAAAGACAAGGTTTTGAATGCACTAGAATTGCCTTATTCCAACGCCAAACTGGAAGCTACCAATAATCTCATCAAAGTCATTAAGAGAAATGCCTTTGGTTTCAGGAAGATGAAAACTTTAAAAAACGGATTTTGATTGCCTTAAACATAAAGAAAGAGAGAACGAAGTTCGTCCTCTCTAGATGTTAGCTTTTCATCTACCCACTACAGTTGACAAAGAGCCGTTTCATCTATATCTATAAGGATCAGGTCGCTCTGTTCTCATCTGCCTGTCTTTAGGTTCTTTATCGAGATAATAAATATCCCGCATCGCCCAAAAACCAATCAGAATCATTAGTAGACCAACCCAAATTTCCTTTGGAAATTGCATGATTCTTAAAAATCCAAGTACCAAGGCAATTGCTAATGCTACCAGTAAAAATACTGCCGCAATCAAATTCATAGTCCCCTTAATATTGCGAGGTGCAATAAAAATATAAAAAAGTACTAACATGATGGCGAGGATTAAATAAAACATGCTTCTTCTCCTAGAAATTATTCCTCAGTCGCTAATTTTTTCTTCTTCGCAGCCTTATCACGCTCTGCCTTGTTCAAGATTTGCTTACGAAGACGGATAGATTCTGGCGTTACTTCCATGTATTCGTCATCGTTCAAGAATTCAAGGGATTCTTCAAGAGTCAAGATACGTGGTGTCTTAATTACAGACGTTTGGTCTTTGGTTGCAGAACGGACGTTGGTCATTTGTTTTGCAGTCGTGATGTTAACTGTCAAGTCATTTTCACGTGAGTTCTCACCAATAATCATTCCTTCGTACACTTCAGTACCTGGGTTGACAAAGATGGTACCACGCTCTTCGATACGCATAATTGAGTAAGTCGTTGCCTTACCTTGGTCGATAGAGACAAGGGCACCACGGTGACGACCACCGATTTCACCTTGAACAACAGGCAAGTATTGGTCGAAAGTATGGTTCATGATACCGTAACCACGAGTCATTGAAAGGAATTCAGTTGAATAACCAATCAAACCACGCGCTGGTACAAGGAATACAAGACGAGTTTGACCATTACCTGTCGCAACCATATCCAACATATCACCCTTACGCTCTGAAAGGGATTGGATAACAGAACCTTGGTATTCTTCTGGAGTATCGATTTGCACGCGCTCGAATGGCTCCATTTTCACGCCGTCGATTTCCTTGATGATAACTTCTGGACGTGATACTTGAAGCTCATATCCCTCACGACGCATGGTTTCAATCAAGATAGACAAGTGCAATTCACCACGACCTGAAACAGTCCATTTATCTGGAGAGTCAGTAGGGTCAACACGGAGAGAAACATCCGTTTGCAACTCAGCCAAAAGGCGCTCTTCAATCTTACGAGATGTCACCCATTTACCTTCACGACCTGCAAATGGTGAGTTGTTCACCAAGAAAGTCATTTGAAGAGTTGGCTCATCGATACGAAGAACTGGAAGTGCCTCAACTGCATCTGTCGGAGTCACCGTCTCACCAACGAAGATGTCTTCCATACCAGAAACGGCAATCAAATCACCAGCTTTTGCTTCTTGGATTTCTTTACGCTCAAGACCGAAGAAACCAAAGAGTTTTGTAACGCGGAAGTTTTTCGTTGTGCCATCTAGTTTAGAAAGGGTAACTTGGTCACCAACTTTAACAGTACCACGGAAGACACGACCGATACCGATACGACCCACGAAGTCGTTATAGTCCAAAAGGGATACTTGGAATTGCAACGGCTCATCTGAGTTGTCCACTGGTGCAGGGATATGCTCGATGATGGTATCAAAGATTGGTGCCATTGTTTCTTCTTGGTCTGCTGGATTGTCAGACAGAGATGAAGTACCGTTGATAGCTGATGCGTAAACCACTGGGAATTCCAACTGGTCATCATCTGCACCCAATTCGATGAAGAGTTCAAGCACTTCATCTACAACTTCTTCTGGACGAGCAGATGGCTTATCAATCTTGTTAACAACCACGATTGGAGTCAAGTTTTGCTCAAGGGCTTTTTTCAATACGAAACGAGTCTGTGGCATAGTCCCTTCGTAAGCATCCACGACAAGCACAACACCGTCAACCATTTTCATGATACGTTCAACCTCACCACCGAAGTCCGCGTGTCCTGGTGTGTCCATGATGTTGATACGTGTTCCATTGTAAGCTACGGCAGTGTTTTTCGCAAGAATGGTGATACCACGCTCTTTTTCGATGTCATTCGAGTCCATGGCACGCTCATCCAATTGCGTACGCTCATCAAGCGTTTGGGATTGTTTCAATAATTCATCAACGAGGGTTGTTTTTCCGTGGTCAACGTGTGCAATAATGGCTACGTTACGGATGTCTTCTCTAAGTTTTGTCATAATATCCTCTATATCATTTAATGTAACTAAAAAAGTATATCATAGATTGGCGAAAAAATCACAGATAATCTTGTTGTAAATGTTTTCAGACCTCAGATTGAAAACATTAGAAAAGAGATTGAAAAACAATCTCTTATAAAATATTCTCAAAATTATCACGCACTTCTTGTGGCCAAACGCTGGACTGCACTTCACCGATATGTTTCTTACGAAGCAAGAACATGGCCAAACGAGATTGACCAATACCGCCACCAATCGAAAGCGGGAAGAGACCATTCAAAAGGGCACGATGCCAATCAAATTCCAAACGGTCCTCGTCACCTGTAATAGCAACCTGGCGCTTAAGCGCTTCTTCATCCACACGAATCCCCATTGAGGACAACTCAAATGCTGAACCAAGTGCTTCGTTCCAAACCAAGATGTCTCCATTGAGTCCTTTATAGCCTGCTTCTGATGGGCTTGTCCAGTCATCATAGTCTGGGGCACGTCCGTCATGTGGTTTACCATCTGCCAGTTCACCACCAATACCGATTAGGAAAACTGCGCCGTATTCTTTGGCAACCACATTCTCACGCTCTTTTGGTGTCAAGTCTGGGAAATTCTTGACCAAATCCTCCGTGTGGATAAAGGTGATTTTCTTAGGCAAAACAGACTCAATGTCATAACGAGCTTCAACTGCCAATTCGGTCAGACGGATGGCCTTGTAAATCTGCTCCACTGTTTCTTTCAAGTAAGCTAAATTCCGACGGCCATCAGGAATAACCTTCTCCCAGTCCCATTGATCCACATAAACAGAGTGAATGGGATCCAAGGAATCCTCATCAGGACGAAGAGCCTTCATGTGAACAAAGAGCCCTTCTCCCTCATTAAAACCGAATCGAGCCAAGGTATGACGCTTCCACTTAGCAAGCGAGTGAACCACTTCATAGGTCGCATCTGGAATCAACTTCACATTAACAGTAACCGCATTCTCCACACCGGACAAATTATCCTGCATACCATCCCCGACACGACTCAAAATCGGTCCTTGCACTTCTACGATTTCTAGCTTGTCTTTCAAATACTGTGTAAATGTATTTTTGACGAAAGAAATCTCCTCTTGCTGATGAATGAAGCTTTTCTTCATACCTTACCTCCTTAAATTTATACACCTTATTATACTCTTTTTTACCTACTTGTAAAGTCTTTTTATTAAATATTCTGATAATTTAATGGAGGTTTTTCACTTCGGATGTCAGTACTTCTATCACACCCTCTGTCAAGCGTCTCGGACCACGCACCGCCCTGACTCCCAAATCCATCATGCGCGCTCTCGGCAAAACATCATCGGAAAACTGAGCGAGCAATTCCACCTGCATCAGTTTCTTTTCTGTAGGAATGTCTGATTCACCCTGATTTTCTAAATTTGCTCCTAAGACACGGCAGACATAGCGAATAGCCTGTACAGGCGCCGTCACGTAGATGGCTACGATGTCCCCAGCTTGAATGGTTGATTTTTGCGGCCAATAGACTACCTTATTTTCCGCAAACTCGGTATCAATATCATAGACCTTTGGATTGGCTGGAATAACCCAGTAATCAGGCCCTTGCTCCGCCTTGTAGGATTTGGGACCTACCTGATAGCGACTTTTCTCAAGGAGGGCCAAAATCGCCTGGTCCTCCACAGTCTCATCCAGCAAGACCGACACCCAGGCCTTCTTTGACATATGGTAGGCAGGGTAGATGCCCGACTGACTCAGCAGCTCTGCTATTTCCCGACCGTCAACCTTGAGATTGACAATCTCCACCAGCTCCTGCGACCCACTCCCGTCCAACTTATCTCTCGGAATCTGACTGACCAAAGCGTACCACTTGTTATTGGCAGGGTGGCGAAAGGCCCCATAGGTCGGCAACTTGGCAAAGGGATAGTCAGGCAGGTCACCCCACTTCTCCTTGATGAGCTGGGCTATGCGGTTGCTTTGGTCTTTGGAAAATGGCAGAGCGACACAACAAGCCTCCTCTACCCGAGCCAAAATGGACTGATAGCTTTCTCTCACCTGCCCCACAAATGCCCCAGCTGGCGCAGTCACCAGATGGGCGGTATAGACCTCCTCCATCTCACAATCCCAGACAAAGGAAGACAGCTGACCAGCCTCATCAACCTCCACCACCGCCTCAAACTGCCCCTCCATGAACACCTCACGGTAGATGTACCTATTGCCGGAGAGGATGAAACCGAAAGGGATGAGAGAAGGGAGGTGAACTTGGTAAGAATTAGTTTTGTTCATAGATGCCTTTCACTAAATAATTAATCCCACTCACCTAGTAATACCTCTTTCAAAAATTTTTTAGGAATCCAAAATGAGTGTTTCGTTATTCTTCTGCCATCTGGCAATTTGTCAGTATCTGATAACTCTATACTGCATAATGCTAGGTCCTTCTAATTTTGTTTCATCCATTCAGGTTTATTTTTGCAAGATATAATGTATATTGTTAACAATATCTATCAATCATAAGTAAATCCTAGATGTTTAAAACAGTTTTTAAACTCCTCCATATTTTCAATATTATTACTATCAATCAATACAACCAATTCTTCTTCTGCTCGAGAACACCCAACATAAAAAAGTTTATAGGCTGTTAAAGTTGATCTGACTAATTTATTATTAAAAATAATTCTCATCTTATCAAGCGAGGTTCTAACTTGAAAATCAAACGACTCTGTTTTTAAGCATATAAACTTAAAATATATATTATCAAAATATTTATCATATATAGTTTTAAATTCATCAAAGTGACTGTCTCTGTCACTTGCTTTAATTTCACTCATTTTTTTCCCTATTTTTTCTTCTAGTAGTACAATATCACGATTGAAATTATAATAAAACTCTTGAAAATCATCAAAATTAAATTCAATACCCTGCTTATAAAAACTTGTGAAGAGGTTTAGAAATTCGTATATTTTGATACCGGGATTACTTGAATTTTCTGCCACAAATAATATCTTTTTATGTCCCTCTCCTTTAACCCCATGCTGAGTTGAAACCATAGGATTTCTATTATATTCATTAATCAATTTAAATAATTCGATTGAGTAACAGAATAAATCTGTATATAAAAATTCACCATTTTTTTCATATAAGAATATAAAATTATAAAAGTCACTGCTGATAATTTTTTTATCCGCCAATTCTTGAATTATAACTCCCAATGATTGAGTAGATTCTAACAATGTAACGAAGGAATCCATTTTCTCTTTCAGCCTTACCTTATCCTTATGAAATTCTATTTTCAATAAATTTCCATCAAATACTGATATCAATTTACCATAAGGTAAGCTTTTTCTAACACTCTTTAATATTCGAATTACTTCACCATAATTTTTATTATTATATTCATTCAATACTTGAAATAACAAGTTTAAAAAAGACATTAATTCATCAGGATTTTCATCATAGTTACTGTTAGTCAAAACATCCATTACACTTATACGGCCATAATTAGGATATAATTCCTGATACTTTTCGTAGATTTCAATAGCTGATTTTCCACTATTATTGATATTTTCAAATCTTTTCTTATTAACTGTTCTTAATTTGTAAAACTCCTTATAATCCTCGCTATTATCAGACAAGTATTCTTCAATATTTTCAGTAAAGACCACCTGAGGTTGCTTACCTCTTTTACCTCTAGCAGAAGTCTGTTCCGCTTTATTAGAAGATATGTACAGATTATTTAACAAGTCAACTATCTCTTTGGAGGAACGATAATTTTTAGTAAATGTTTTAGAAATAGAATCGTCAAATTCCGCATATTCCCTCTCGAATGAACCGTCGTACTTATTGTAAATCTCTTGCATCTTATCCCCGAGAAAATATACTTTTGTCGAACTGTTCTTAGTAGAATTATAAAAGAATCTCAGAATATCCGCACTGGTATCTTGAACCTCATCAATAAAAATATAGCTATACATCTCACGTAACTTAAAACCAATCTTAGGAAATCTTTCTATTAGCTTGAACGAAAAATTCAATAAATCATCGTGTGACAGCCCACCAGTTAAAACGAACGAGTTTTGACGTTCATTGTAATAGATTTCCTTTAAATTTTCTTTGATTCTTTCTTCAGAAACATCACCATTTATGTCAAATCTTTCTTTATACCTTTCAAGTAATTCTGGCTTTGAGTCAAGAATGGTTTTAATTTCTTTTTTATAAAACTCAAAATAGTAATTTAAAACTTTTTCATTTCTAAAGAATGGCTTTAAAAAATTGTTTAAAAAACTATGAATAGTTGATATTTCAACATTTGGTGAAATAATCCGCTCTCGCATTACCTCTGAAGCCCTATTCGTATAGGTAATACATAAAATGTTGGCAAATGGATTTTTACCTAAAATATCATTAATCGTCTTACTTATAAAATAAGTTTTCCCACTACCCGCTGGAGCATTCACTCTGTAGAAGTTACTTTCTTGTCGAGCCATAATAACCCCTCCTCAATATAGTTCGGTAATACTTCGATTGCTTTGTTGTTCATAATAATAGAATACATGAAATTTGTTTTATTTAAACTCTTCACAATATCTCGGATACTGATGAATGCTTTCTTGTTTGAAATTGAGAATTTAAAGTTTGTTTCGTCCTTTAATTCTTCCCAAAAATTCCTACTATGTCTAACAAATACACCTCTATATTTATTCTTCATTGAAATGTTGTATTTTTTTGATTTTATAATTCTTCTAACTCTTTTAACATTACTCCATCCTGAGATTAACTTTCCTCTGTATTTCCTCATATTTACTTCAGAGTAATTTGATTTTGGAATGATTAATTTATAAAAAATAGCTTCTTCTAAAGTCCTCGCAAACCCATCTTTAGAGGTTTGTGTAAAAATTTCGATACTATTTCTTCTAATTTGTTTCTGCTGTCGATATATGCTACCTATGTCCCCTGTAGCATCAGATAATAATGAATTTAGTGTTGCATTAGTAGATTTATCTTGTTCTATTTCAGTTATATCTTCCCGTTCTTTATCATAATCAATATCAGTGAAAATACATGCCTTCATTCCTAGTTCATTCAAGAGTGGAAAATATTTATGGGCATATGCTCCTCCACATTGACAATAACTGATATACTGACGAGCCAAATTAGCATACTTCAACTGTTTCCTATTAATCAAATTCTCAAAGTACATTCGTTCTGCATCTCCCTCGTAGAAGATAACAGCATCTGAAAAAATTAAATCTGCAAAATTTAGTTTGAAAAATGTTTCATAAAACTCTTTATCCCCATTCTCATCAATAAACCGATGCAAATCAACTATACGATTCATAAAGTTATGTTCTGGGCGAATTACTTTTATATTATGAACATCTACATTTTTCACAATTTCAGTGGAGTGAGTTGTAATAATTCCCTGAACATTATTCGTTTTACTAAAAATAGTTTCAATATAGCTAACTAGCACTTTTTGCATCTGAATATGCATATGTGCTTCAGGTTCTTCTATGACAAAAAGATTAACACTATTATGTGGATTTTCTTGGATAGCCCTGCTAAATTTATCGATTTGAAGACTGATATAAATTAAATTGCTAACTCCAAGTCCTTGAGATTCTTCAGTTAGACTGAATATAAAATCAGCTGAATTATGTGAATAGCTAATTAACAAACTATCTTTAATAAGGTTCAATAAATTCTTTTCATTAAAATTAAATTTTGCTTCTAAAGCTTCAATTTCATTTTTTGATACAATATCTAGACTATCTTTTAAAGCTGATAAAACTTTTTGTGTTTCTTCTTGAACACTCAAATCAATTTTAGAGTCATCCAAGTTATCAGCAATTTTATTTTTTAAGTCATTAAATTTATTATCCCATGTAGAATCAGCTGATGAGAGAATTGACGTAGTTATCTTTTTATTTTTAAGGTTTTCATCATCTAGTTCTCTATCCGCAGATATGTATTCAAAATGAAATAACTTTTTAAATTCTTTATACTCAATATTCTTCTTATTATTAAAATCTTTGTCAGTATAAAAATAAATACTTTCGGTATTCCGTTCAATAATATCTTGAAGCATTTCAGATGATTTGATACCTTGTTCAATAAACTCTTTCCGTATTTTTGAAGTATTAAGCCCATAGTTGTATTCAAAATAAAAATTATACATATTATCTTCTAAATCCATTAAATAGTTTGCAAATAAACCAATAGGTTCTCCTACATCATAAGATAATTTCATTTGAAGTTTTATTTTTATTTTTTTATCAATACACTCTATAAAATTCATAAATTTATCTTCATCAAACTCCGAGGAAAGATTCAATTCTTTAATTTTTTTATTCAGAAAAGCCTTTAATTCTATAGAGAAATCATTAAAAGTTAGTGAGCGTCTAGATGAATTATTAAACACAAAATCTAATAACTGTATCAAAGATGTTTTTCCACTATTATTCGCACCTGCTAAGATAGCAAAATTTCCATGTTCTAAATTAATAGTCCCCTTATTAAATTTTCGGTACCCATCAATATAAATTTCATCAATTCTCATGCTGTTTCCTCCATAAATATATAAATACATTATACCACAAAACCCAGCCATTTTAGGATGGGCATTTATCATATTCTACCTACTTAACCAGTTTCTTCATTTCTACAATACGGTTTTCTATCACACCACATTTAGCTTGTCATTGATCTCAAAATTTTTATTCTTCATCAAATTTTTCAAGCAATTCTTCAGCAATAGATCGACTTTCTAACCTTAACAAACTAGCTTGGTCATCCGACTGATGAATAAAGGGGGATAAATTGCCGTACCAAACAATAGTACCATCTATGATAACTGTGGTTGTACCAATCCTTTCTGGTACAAGCTTCACCTTCACATTGTCACTGTTTAACCCCATTAACCACTCGCTTAACTTATGGTTTTTGGAAATATGAATAACGACTTGTTTTCTTCGGAGCAGTCCCAAGAGTTCCTGAATCTTACTAGAAGTGAACGAATGCAATTGTAAATAGACTGTTGAACGTGTGTTCCGCAAATCCTCTCTAAATTTCTCTTCGTAGTCCCTACCACTGAACAATACTTGGTTTTGTTCTTTCTCTCCAACCTGATAGGCCATTTTACGATAGGCTATCTGACGTTTCTGGTACATTCTTTCAAGATAGGGAACGTGTATATCAAGATAGTCAACTATTCTCACCTCAGTTTTGCCTTGATAGGGACGGTGAAGCCGCCCTGCATACTGTATGAGGTTATTTTTCCATGACAAAGGAGCGGCCAAAATTAATGTATCCAACTTTGGCATATCAAACCCCTCGCCAATATATTTTCCTGTTGAAATGAGGACAAATGGACTATTCTCATCTAGCCCACTGATTCTTTTCAGGAGTTCTTTCGTATCTCGTCTTTTACTCGCTCCACTCAGACAAAATATATTGGTCATTTCTTTTTCAATAAGTAGTTTTTCCAATAGCTCTATATGTTCCCGTCGATTGACTAAGACAAGGATGTTTCGTTTTTCTTGATATTGTTTGAAAATATCTTGCACAATCAACGTATTGCGATGTAAATCTTTGGCAAGCCAATCATTAAGGGCTGAAAAGTTCGTACCATTCGACTGTTCCAAGTCCAATTTCCCAAAAGATGTTAGACGGAGAAGCAACCGCTTTTTAAAGTCGTATTGGCCTGATTGGGCAGTATGTAAAATTGGACCAATCCGTTGAAAGACAATCGGTTGATGTCCATTTTTACGCTCTGGCGTTGCTGTTAGGCCATATAGATATTGACCAGCAAATTGAGCAACTACCTTTTCAAACTGCAAGGCTGTTACATGATGGCACTCATCCACAATCATCATATCATAGTCCGACAAAAAGCCAGAAATAGTGTCCAATTGGAAGAGAGATTGAATCATAACCACATCCACCAGTTTGCTCCTCCATTTTTTAGACGCCCCATATTGCCCAATATGCCCTATTACTTTTACACGCCCTGAAGGAGTATAGCGAACCGCTTCTTCCTCGTCAATCTCTAAAAATTCACCCAACCTTTCCAACCACTGCTCCATCAGTTGACGATTGTGAACTAAGATAATCGTTCGGCATTTCCTTTGTGCAATCAAGGCTGCCCCCAGAACTGTCTTCCCAAAACCTGTTTCAGCACATAACAAGCCATTCTCACTAGCGAATAAATCTGCCAAAGCAAGCTCCTGCTCAAAACGTAAGATCCCTTTGAAAGAAATCTGAATCGGAGATAAATTGTTACGATTGTCCCTAACAGTTACTGTTTCAAATATTTCCTGTAAGCTAGCCAATATTCCTCTTGGAAGATGCAAGGCGTCATCCGTTTCTTCAAATAAATAGATGCGTTCTGGAGTCTGATAGGTTGGCTGTCTGGTCGCTTGTTTTAGATAAAATTCAGGGTTAGGAAAAGATGCCAGCTTTCTCAATAAGTAATTTGTCTTTGAAGAAATTGTCCTCTTCTCAACTCGAATAAGATTTGATAGGCTACAATCTAATACTGTATCATCTACAGAATCCGAAAACTCCTGTCCTAAGAAGTCTAGAATTTTCTTCTGTCCAATCTTTTGAACCTGTTGAAGATAGGTCCATTGTTCAGAAAAGGGCTGAAAATGTTTATCAACAAAAACGGTTCTTCCCTTCTTGAAAACTTCCCCTTGTAAGGGCAGGGCAATAAGATTACCAAATCCTCCCTTGGGCAGAATATCTTGATTCGGAAACATACGGTCAAATGAAGAAAAGCGAATATCTTTTGACTCCTGCATGGCCAATTCCAGCAATTGTTTCCCAACATTTCTCGCCTGCTGACAAGCAATTTCTTCCTCGAAGAAAAACCAGAGGTGGGCACCATTGCCCGAACGAGAGATTTCAATATGACCCTCAAAACCATACTTTTCTGCTGTATCTCGTAGAATGGATACCTCTTCTCTCCAATTCTTTTTATCAAAATCAATCACCAAAAAAGAACAAGTATCTGATAGACTCATTGGAAAAATGCCAATACTCATTTCGCCACGGAGGTGAGCCAATAACACCTGTTTAGTCAAGGGTTGACAAGTTCTCTTTTCAACAGGAAGACTTTTCCAACCATAATTGTAAGAAGGAAAATAGTTGATTTTCCCATTTTCATCAATATAGGATTTCGCATAGACATCCAAACGACCCTTAAAAAGATTAAGCAGAATGGCGAGTTTTTCATCGGTACTCAGTTGATGTTTTTGTTCCTCAAAGTAATCGTGTAAATGCTTATCACTAATCAGAAATTGCTGATTGCCATCTTGAAATTGCAATAAATTCAAAATCTTATCGGTAGCATAATAGGGAAAACGAGCAAGATGCTTTGCAACCTTACCCGTTGATTTTTCATAATAATAGGACATGGGACTTCCTCTTTAATAAATATCCTCAAGGATATGGTATTCCTTTACTGCTTTTGACTGAACTATCTTTTCTCTAAAGTCCAACTCTTTCAACGGATTTTCGATCGTCAGAATTCTAGGATTATTGTCCAAATTTAACACTAAAGACAAGACAAATTGGTTGGGAAATTCTTTCGCTTTTAAAAACTCTTTCTCAGTCATTCTAAAACGACCTCTATTTTCTCGAATTCCTTTTACTTCAGATAAAAAGACCCTGTCCGTCGTCATGATTTGAAAATCATACCCATCCCCATACAATCTAGCATCCTCAATACTCCCTGCTTTAAACAGAGGCACTGACTGGAAATGTTGCAAAAAGTATTGCTCTGCTTCTAAGCCCGTTTCCTGCAATTTCCGAAATCGTGTTTGAACAATCGGTCTTTGAACTACTAAAATATCCTTTAAGAAACCTTCTTCTTTCAAACTCATTTTCAAAATATCTGCAAATTCCTTTACATCTGCAGTACCAAATAAGCTATCTATGAACAATTTCCGATGCTCATAAACGTCTTTTTTCTGCCACCAGCCTCGACGACCATTTTCAAAATAAGGGTCAAATAAATCCATACGTTGCTTGATAACACCTGTTGTTTCCGCCAAACCAAGCTGAACAAAATACTGATAGAAAGCCACCTTTGTTTCAAAACCAAATTGCTTGATTAACTGGGTATCAAATTTAGCCAGTCCGTAGCCAATTAGATTTAATAAATGATAATATTTGTGTTTACTCATAACTTATACCTGTTCCATTTATTGTCCTCATTATACCACAAAACCCAACCTTTTTGGCTGGGCATTTGTTTAAATAGTTCTTTGTCTATAGTGTGGCTAAAATCAGCTTGAGACTAGGAAACAACACCGCAGGTAGTACTTGAGTACGGCAAAGTGAGTTGACGCAGTATCAAGCGATGTCAGGCCACTAGACCAGTTTTTTCATTTCTGCGATACGCTCTTGTGTCACATCATATTTTGCTTGGTAGTCGGCTTGTTTTTCTTTTTCTTTTTCAACGACTTCTGGTTTGGAATCGAAAGAGATTCACATAATAAATATCACTTGTTAAATCAAAACAATAATCAAAATGTAACATTTTGCACTACTTCCATAAAATACTCCAGACATAAGTAAGTTTCAGTTTTATACTGAGATATATCATCAACAGCAAGCTTTTTCCCATTTTCTTCAAACGAGATATTTCCGTGTGCCAGACTATTTCTCATATCCTTGATGGATTTTAAGGCTCCGCCATAACTCTTGAATTTCTCAGAATCATAACCTATACCATGGTTTTCTAAAATAGATTTTATCTCCCGTAAATCCGCATTTCCTGAAAGAGTAAAATTCTCAAAGTCTAACGATACCTTATGTTCATCATCTATAACACTTTCTATCATATCAAATATACTTTTAGAGATATTACTCTCATGAAATGTTTTGGTATTATGCTTAACCCAAAGCTTTTTTAATTCCTCAATCGTTTGTGAGTAGGAATAACTAGAATTATTAAATTTTTCGTAATAGCTACTCATTGTTACACGAACACACGCTTCAACCAAATTGTAAAGCATAATCATAGCATTAGATTTCATTGACTTAAAAACAGATTCTGCTTCATCTTTATCTAAGACATCAACTTTAAAGCTTTGACAATCATTACTAGCCATACCAATTATGGAATGTTCTAAGTATATGAGAAAATCAATAAAACGATTAATCTCTTGTTTTAATTTTTCATATTCAATTCTATTCATTACTAACTCAAGTTACCAGTCAAAAAATATTTTTTAACTCCGTTTATTCTTTTAAGAACTTTATTTTTATTATTAGCAGCATCTGACGTCGTCCACTCTTCAAACTCTGAGCTATGCAATAGTTTATCAACTTGTTGTGAAGTAGTCTCTAATTCAGGATTTTCACGTAGTGCAAGATTTATTCCAACGGCTAAAGCTTCAAATCTGACACGAGGCGTTTGATTTCTGTCCTCCTTTTGAAAGCCTCTGTTGAAATTTTTGTAAACAAAATTCATTGTATTATGAAATTCTTGTTTATAAATTTCTTTTCTATCATCAGACCATTCCTGTCCCGATGAGGTAACAAAGTCATCTACAAAATTTTGGACAGAACCACTATAGTATTTTAAAGCGTTGCTATATGCAAAGAAACGCGATACTAACTCAATGTCCTCTTTTCTATTAATACGATTTTCTGAAAGATTCGTAACCTTACGGAATAGTTCATCTTCAGCCAATTCCTTTATTAATTTCATCAATTCATTATCTAGCTCCCTACCTGACCTAACCTCACTTGAATTAGCACTAAGAGAGCTTGTGTTTAATCTATCAAATAATTCTTTTCGGACTTCTGATGGAGTATTGTGTTTCAAAACGATGACACGGAGAGATCTAGCTCTCAGCCTTCGAATTTCCCCCTCTGGTAAATCACTTCTAGTACAACCATTTAATTTATCAAGTTTTTTCAAGCCATCAAGCTTTAAATTCTCATCCTTGCTAAAAAATTCAGATAGGGTTGAAATCCTTTGTAAACCATCAACTATTTCCATAGTTCCGTCATCGGTGTCTGCTAAAAACATCAACGGAATTGGATAATCTAGCAACAATGATTCAATAAATCGAGACTTTCTCTTCACTCCCCAAAGTAATTCTCTTCTTTGATATTCCGGTGCAAAAATTTCATTATTTTTACCATCGTATAAATCAACTATATAACCTATAGGATAATCTCGTGTATCATAATTGAGTTCGTATTGTAATTCGTTTATTTGATTTTGAATCTCTAACATCTTCTCATCATCGAATAACCCTAATTGTTTAGCCATAATACTCCTCCAAATGTTTTAATATACTGTTTCCAATCACTTCTCCTAGTTTCGGAGGTACTGCATTACCAATTTGCATTGCAATTTTCTGACTTGAAAAACTTCCAACATTTTCAACAAACTGGTATTCCATAGGAAAACTTTGAAGAATAGCTCCCTCTCTCAAGCTCAAAGCTCTATCTTGTTCGGGGTGTCCGAATCGACCATTACCATATCCTGGAAACTGAGTTGTAATTGTAGATGACGGTTTATCCCATTCCAATCTACCATAGACAGAACCAAAACTCTTTCCACTCTTTTTTTTATAACAGTCAGGTAAAAGTGATTCATCCCAATCTTTCCATGTACCTCCAGGTTTCGAACTTCTGATTCTCTTTAAATTTATAGCATTTAAGTTTCTAGCACGATGTAATGGATCTTTATCATCAATTTGTCCTGCCTGCAGTTTTGGTAAATGATAAATTGCATCCCTAACTGTTGGATAATCATTTTCTGATAACTCATCGTCAAAGTTGATTTCTCCAAATTTTGAAGCTAGTAGTAATAATCTCTTTCTATTTTGGGGAATTCCGTAAGCTGGTGCGTAAGCGATTTTCCATGTTACTTTATAACCCTCGTCTTCCAACAAAGTTACAAACCTATCAAAAATATCTTCTTTTGCTAACTGAGGAACATTTTCCATTGATACTATCTCAGGCTTTACTTGACGAATTTGTTTTCCAAAGTAATCTAATAAGTCTAACTTTCCTTCACTAGCAGAGCTACCTTTATATCGGTGAGAATATGCAGAAAAAGGCTGACATGGAGCACAACCTATCAAAACCTTTACATCTGTCTCTTCAGGATAATATCCCAATAACTCTCCATCCTGTAATTCCTTAATATCTTTATGAATGAATTTAGAATTATTATTTTTTTCATAAGCGAATTGACAAGATTTTTCAAAATCAAATCCAGCAACAACATTGATGCCAGCATTTTGAACACCGTAAGTCAACCCTCCTACTCCACAGAACAAATCTAATGCATTTATTATCATGATACAATACCTCATAGTAATTATACCAAAAAACACGGAAAATATCCGTGTTTTAATCAAATTATCCAGTATTTATCTAGCTGACAAAAATTCAAATGTCATCAAATTTTATCAGTTACCCCACCAACTTCTTCATCTCTTCAATCCGCGCTACTGTCGCATCATATTTGGCTTGGTAGTCGGCTTGTTTTTCTTTTTCTTTTTCAACGACTTCTGGTTTGGCGTTGGCGATGAAGCGTTCGTTGCTGAGTTTTTTGCCGACCATGTCTAGTTCTTTTTGCCATTTGGCGAGTTCTTTGTCTAGACGAGCCAACTCTTCTTCGACGTTGAGGAGGTCTGCTAGTGGCAAGAAGATTTCAGCACCGGTGATAACGGCTGACATGGCTAATTCTGGTGCAGCGATACTTGAGCTAATTTCCAGATACTCTGGATTTGTAAAGCGTCGGATGTAGTTTTCATTTGCCTTGAAGAAGGCTTCAAGCTCGCTATCTGCCGTCTTAATCAAAATGGTAATCGGCTTAGATGGCGCAACATTCACTTCTGCTCTGCTATTTCGCACCGAACGAATCAAGTCCTTAAGGCTTTCCACTCCTTTATGGGCTTCCGCATTTTCAAATGCTGGGTTAACCACAGGGTAAGCCGCCACTACGATAGAACCCTCTGCGTACTGGGCGAAGATCTCTTCCGTCACAAACGGCATGATTGGGTGGAGGAGGCGAAGGATTTGGTCCAGCGTGTAGAGAAGGACAGAGCGGGTCATGACTTTCTCAGCCTCGTTGTCGCTGTAAAGCACTTCCTTGGTCAGCTCGACATACCAATTGGCGAACTCTTCCCAGATGAAGTTGTAGAGGATGTGACCAGCCACACCAAACTCGAACTTGTCGAAGTTTTCAGTGACTTTGGCAATGGTTTCGTTAAGATTGTGGAGAATCCAGCGGTCCGTCACGTTGCCAGCCTCACCAGCTGCGACTTTGGCGACATTCTCACGTGCCGCATCCAAGGTCAAACCTTCATTGTTCATGAGGATATAGCGGGAAATGTTCCAAATCTTGTTAATGAAGTTCCAAGATGCGTCCATTTTCTCATAAGAGAAGCGAACATCTTGACCAGGGGCAGAGCCATTTGACAGGAACCAACGCAAAGCGTCCGCACCGTATTTCTCGATGACATCCATTGGATCGATACCATTTCCGAGCGACTTGGACATCTTGCGACCTTCTTCATCACGGATCAAACCGTGGATCAGCACGTTCTTGAATGGCTGACGGCCTGTGAACTCAAGCGATTGGAAAATCATCCGTGACACCCAGAAGAAGATGATGTCGTAGCCTGTTACCAAGGTTGAAGTTGGGAAGTAACGCTGGAAGTCCGCCGCGTTTTCGTCAGGCCAGCCCATGGTTGAGAATGGCCAAAGGGCAGAGCTGAACCAGGTGTCTAGGACATCCTCATCCTGTACCCAACCGTCACCTGCTGGAGCCTCTTCTCCGACGTACATTTCGCCAGATTCGTTATACCATGCTGGAATCTGATGACCCCACCAAAGCTGACGCGAAATCACCCAGTCGTGTACATTTTCCATCCATTGTAGGAAGGTATCGTTGAAACGTGGTGGGTAAAATTCTACCTTATCAGCTGTGTCTTGGTTGGCAATGGCATTCTTTGCCAGTTGATCCATTTTAACAAACCATTGGGTTGACAAGCGTGGCTCAACTACCACACCTGTACGCTCAGAGTGTCCAACGGAATGCACACGGTTTTCGATTTCCACAAGGGCACCCAGTTCTTGCAACTTAGCAACCGTTGCCTTACGGGCTTCAAAGCGGTCCATACCTGCAAATTCACCTGCGAGCTCGTTCATAGTACCATCATCGTTCATGACATTGACTTGTGGCAGATTGTGGCGTTGACCGACAAGGAAGTCATTTGGATCGTGGGCAGGTGTAATTTTCACAACCCCTGTACCAAATTCTGGATCTGCGTGCTCATCCGCAACGATTGGGATTGGCTTGTTGACGATTGGCAGGATAACGTTTTTGCCAATCAAGTCCTTGTAACGTGGGTCTTCTGGGTTAACCGCAACCGCAACATCACCGAACATAGTTTCAGGACGAGTTGTCGCAACTTGCAGAGCACGAGATCCGTCTTCCAACATGTAATTCATGTGGTAGAAGGCACCTTCGACATCCTTGTGAATAACTTCGATATCAGAAAGAGCTGTGCGAGCCGCTGGGTCCCAGTTGATGATAAATTCGCCACGGTAGATCCAGCCTTTTTTGTAGAGTTCTACAAAGACCTTGCGAACAGCTTTTGACAAGCCCTCGTCCAGCGTGAAGCGGTCACGTTGGTAGTCCAAAGACAGACCCAACTTGCCCCACTGCTCACGAATGGTCGCTGCGTACTCATCCTTCCATTCCCAGACTTTGTCGAGGAATTTTTCACGACCAAGATCATAACGGGTCACGCCTTGCTCACGCAAGCGTTCCTCAACCTTAGCCTGAGTGGCAATCCCCGCGTGGTCCATACCTGGAAGCCAGAGGGTATCAAAGCCCTGCATGCGTTTTTGACGGATGATGATGTCTTGAAGGGTGGTATCCCAAGCGTGTCCCAAGTGCAACTTACCAGTTACGTTTGGCGGCGGAATGACGATAGAATAAGGCTTAGCCTCCGCATCGCCTGACGGCTTAAAGACATCTTGGTCCAACCAAGTTTGGTAACGACCAGCCTCAACCTCGGCTGGATTGTATTTTGGTGATAATTCTTTTGACATTATTTTTTCTCCTTTAGTATTCTTTAAGAAAATTGGCTTATACTATCTCCAAGCTAGAAATAGCCCAATTCTTTTTCATATAATCTCCTAGAAATAGTCAGTCCTTCGGGCTGGCTATTTCGTTTGTTCTTGCTCAAGCTCTTCCATTTTTTGGATAATCAGTTGAGCAACTTCATTAGCAGTGAGGTGGGTATTATTAATTTTGAGATAATGCTGAATGCCCTCTGGAATGCCTAACGAGGTATACTGACATGTATCAGCTGTAGAAAGAATCTCAGCCTCTGAAACTTCAATGTTTCGTTTCAAAGGTTTATGGGTCAGTCGATTTTCTGTCCGATTACGCCGCAGACGTTCTTCTAAAGCAGTTTCCAATTCAACAAATAAAATTTCCTGACCATGATGATGAAAAATCGTCTGAACTGTTGTAAGGAATTGAACATCTATTGGATTTTTAAAATTAATCAAGGCAGTTCCGATTAGTGGGCGGTTTGACCTAGCAAATACATCATAAACAGCAAATGTAATACGTGTATTGAGGTCAAACATATCCTCAGAAAATTCAGGGATAAATCGTAGGCTAAAATCAATCGAATCGTGATTATGAAAGAGGGTCATCCCTGTCAATTTCGCAACTTCCTGCCCAATGGTCATCTTGCCTGAAGCTTGTGCTCCAATAATAATTAGATTCATCCTTCCTCCCCCACCAACTCTATCTTAATCCCATCTGGGTCTTCTAGATATAGTGCATAGTGGTTTGGTCCTCCTGCATGGGGATAGCGGTCGTCGTAAAGCAACTTGACTCGTCTGGTCAAAAATTCCTTCCGCCATTGGTCAATCTTATCTGGTGTTCCCGCATGAAAGGCTAGATGATTGAGACCAGTGCAGCACCGGTGATAGCCTACCCCTAGGAAGTCCTCTGGCGTTTGGACAAAGACCAGGTACTGCTCTGCTTTTTTATAAGATAGCCCTTTATCCCACTCCTGATAGAGCGAGTAGCCCAACTTGGTCAGGAGAAAGTCGTAAAATGCACACGAAGTTTCCAAGTCAGAAACGTAAATTTCAACATGATGTAGCATATCTTCTCCTTTCCAAATGAAAAAATCCCTGCCTAGACTTGCTAGACAGGGACGAAGTTATTCCGCGGTACCACCCTTGTTCAGATAGATTATCTGCACTTTGCTTATTCGATTCACATCATCAGCAACCAGTTTTGACATTTGTGCGGATTTCTCAGTACCACCGCTTCCTGTGACAAATGGGGCTCAAAACACCTCTGAATGGCTTTATTCTATCAAAATATTTAGAAAAAAGCAATCAATTCTCTTTTTTGAAAACAACACCATTTTCCTTTAATTTTTTAACTGTTCCTGGACCGATTCCTTTTATGGACAATATTTCCTGCTCTGTCTTTTTCTTAAAATCAGCCTTGCTATGTATCCCTCCGTAAAAGAGATTTATTGCTCTTGAATGTCCTATCCCTTCTAAAAATGGTTCTTCCAAAAATTTTCTAAATTTCTTAGGAGAATTTGGCAATGTATTCGCATAGGATTCCGCCAAAGCAACCATTCCCTCAACTAAAAACGGTTTTGTTTCTAAGAACATGGTTGCGGTATTTAAAGCGATATAGATAGAGTGAACCGTGTATGGTTTGTAAAAAGTTAATTGGGTGGACACACTCACAAGATCCAGCCAACTGTCTGATTGAAAGGCCTCAACCGCTTTGCTATTTAAGTCAGCTAAGCGCTTAAACAACTCTTCCGCCTTTGTAAATTTTCCTTGTAATAACTGGGCCATAATTTGATAAACCAAAACGCCATCGTCCTCCCAGTTCTTCTCAAGTGACCACTGATACAGACTTTCGATTTCATCAAATTGATACAAATGAAGATAGGTAGCTAACATGGTATGAAAATAGCCCGGTGGAAATCCTTCCTCAATTTTAGAACGAAGAAGTTCAACCAGTTTTAAGGCTAAATTTGAAAAACCATTGATCAAGTAAATTTCTGTTAAAAAACCAAGCATTTGCAAGACTGACCTAGCCTCAATGGAAAACCAATCGGAATAATCTAGTTCTGCCCATTGTTCAACTATTTCATCTTGTATCACCAGCATTTTCTCTAAGTATGCTCGATCAATCACTCCATCCCCAGTTTCCAACAGTAATTGAAATTTTGCATCCAGATAATGAGGATAAGTTGCAAGCAGTTTTTTTAACTCTCGAATGCGGTGCTTTTTCTGGGATATTTCCATAATCTCCTCGAACCACTCCGTTTCCGCATCCTTACTTCCTGCCGCATACAACAGCTCTCTTAGTTCATCAATATAAAACTCATCATCTGTTACAAAAAATCCTCTAGTCAATTCAAATGCTTTACGCATATCTGTTTGCGACAATTGGCTTAGAGAATTAGGAGATTGAAAATCACTAAACTGTATAATATTATCTCCATTATGTTTAGCGTGTCTCATTTCTTTTTTCCGATTTTTCTTCTTTGCCATTGACTTTTCTCCTTGAATACTCTACATCTATTATAGCAAGAAGACGTAAAAAAACCAACTCATTTCAGTTGGTTTCTATTATTTTAAGCCTTCAACTCAATCCCTTTTTCTTTCAACTGCTTGATGGTTGCAGGACCGATACCTTTAAGAGCCAAGAGCTCTTTTTCTGTATGGTTTGCAAAATCAGCCACAGATTGAATACCTGCTTGGTAGAAGGTTTCCAAACGTGCTGCCGCAATGCCTTCCAACTCAGGAAGTGCCAAAAAATCTTCCAATGAAGTCGCTGAAGAAGTCACCTCTGCTACCACTTCTTTCACTTGTTCCACAGCATGCTCTACTGTCGCCTCAGCCTTGTGAGCAACTGTCTCTATAACCTCTGTCGCTCTTTCAAGACCTACACGGCCTGCACGTTTCAAGTCTGCTAATTGTTTTTTCAATTGTTTTTTTCGATTGATTTTTTTCTTTGCCATGTTAACTCCTTTCTCCTTAGAACCTGTACTCACAAGTAAAGTGCCTATATATAAGAAATAGTTTTTCACTAATCAAGGCCGTTTTTTGAGGAAATACTGACTGTATTTTGAAAAAAACAACGATGAATAGCTGAAGAACTAGCCTTAGATAGAAATGCTGAACTGTGAATATAGTTTCTTAATAATGCCTTTGATCAAAAAACTCATCTGGTAAATCATGAAAACCTTTGCCAGCATGGTAGTTGGCAAATTTCCCTTGAATGAATCGATAGGCATCCAACTTGCTCTCATAACGAATATAAGCATCTGCTGCACGCTCATCTTTATCTTCTTCCAAGACACGACGACTTTCTTCAACCGCCATTTCGTTTACCATGACCTGAGTGTTGACCCAAGCTTCAAATTCTTTTAAAAATTCTTGTTCTTTTGTCATTATTTTCCTCTTTCGCCTGCTTCGATTGAAACACACCGATTTATTATACCATATTTTCTAGAAAACACAAGAAAACCCTAACTGTAACACAGTTAGAGTCCCCATTTTTTACCAAGTAAAACGATAGGTCGTTTTAGACAAAAATTCTTCTCCTTGTTCTAACAAAATCGAACCAAATCCATCGACATTGCACGCATTCGGCAATGCCTGACACTCTAAACTAAAGACACCGTGGTAATAGGCTAAAGCTTCAACAGGAAAATTATATGTATAAATAACGACCGTAGGCTGGTTGGTTTTGACACTGAGTCCAATTTTCCCATCTGGACTCAAAACTTCTACCGGAATATCCACCTCTTCCAATAACCATGGGTGGTCATAGCCTTTTACCAACACATTTTGAGGATATTGGCTATCAAATCCCTGAGCAAAAGGCGCAAAATCTCTAAAATCAAACGGCGTCCCTGTCACATCTTCTAAGACGCCCGTTGGCAGGTTATCCTCCCCAAGCGGAGCATAGTGATTCGCAGCAATTTTAATACGGTGCTCGGCAACTGACCGTTGAAAATCACCAGTCAAGTTGAAATAGATATGGTTGGTCGGATTAAAAATCGTATCCTTATCCGATACAGCCTGGTAGTCAACTGTCAATTCATTTTTATCCGTCAAACCATAAATAGCCTTGACCTGCACATCACCAGGGAAGCCATTGAAACCATCTTTTAGGACAATGCCAAAGGTCACTTGATTATTCTCTTGGTCTAGCTCAACATCCCAATACTGCTCATTTGCCGTGTCAACCCCACCATGCAAGGTACGACCGGGTTCATTTTCTGTGAAATGGTAGCATGTTCCCTTTATCTCAGCTTGGGCACCCGAAATACGACCTGCAACTGGAACAATAGTAGAACCAGGGTACAAATCTGTCTTGCGGTAATCAAGATCTGACCCTGCCGACAAACTAACATTTCGTAAACCGCCATTTTCTTCTACTGGCAGAAGCACTTCCACCACTCTGGCACCAAAATCCGTCAGACTGACCTGCATACCATTTTTATTTTTCAAGCAATAGAGCTTCGCTTTTTCACCAAATATTTTTACTTCAATCATTTCTTTTCCTCATAAGCCAAATGAGGGAGTTACTATTGCAACTCCCTCAGGATACTTAAAGCCTATCAACTATAGAACATTTTATAATTAACGAAAATCAAATCCGTCTGTAACAATCGGCTGAGTTAGCCTCACTCTCTTATTTCTAGGCTCGAGCTTTCTGTGGTCACTTTCTTATTTCAAAGTGACCAGCTGAAACAGTTCACCGAACTGTTTCACTCCTCATCATCGCTATCACTTGTTAGTAGGCTATTGACGTGAACAAGGTTGCTTGTCCCAAATTCTACATAATCCACAGCCTCTCCCAGCAGGACGCCGTTCAAGAAGCCGATAACCATTGGCATGTTCATACCTGCATAGAGGTCAAACTGCCCACCTTCAATCAATTTCCGTGATACGACGTTGGCTGGTGTACCACCCAACAAGTCTGCGAAGACAACGAAATCTTCCAATCCTGCAATTGTTTCTTCAAATTTTTTCTGGAAGTCTTCTGGACCTTCTTCTGGTAATAAAGCTACTGTATAGATGTCCTCTTGAGGACCCATAATCATTTCAGTAGATTTTTTCAACTCCTCGCAGAAGATACCATGACTTACTAATACTAAACTTCTAGCCATTATGCCATACCAAATGCGAAGTGACCGATTGCTGACAAGCAAAGAGCAAGCGCAATGATGATCAAGATAGCCTTGGTAGAGGTCATACCTTTACGACCGAGCAACCAGAATACAAAACCTGTAAAGACAGCTGGAACAAGGCGAGGGAAGATTGTGTTGAGCAAGTCTTGTACATCAATAACTTTCTCACCAATCTGAGGAGCCCAAGTCACTTCAAAATTGATCATAGTCGCAATCAAGGCCCCCATCATGAAGACACCCATTACAGAGGCTGCATCCACAAGAGCAGTCAACTTATCACGCATGGTAGTAATCAACTTAGTACCTTCCTTGTAAGCAACTTCCAACTGTTTCCAACGGAAAATATCATAAGCAACTGCTACAGCAACCCAAAGGAAAATACCAACCGGAGAACCTTCTTTCCCCATAGTCGCTGCTACAGTACCCATGATTGCTGGAACTAAGGATCCAAAGATGGAGTCACCAATTGGGGCAAATGGTCCCATCAAACCAGTTTTAATACCGTTAACCGCATCTTTAGAAGCCACACCGTCACTTTCTTCAAGTGCCAAGTCAATACCTGTGATGATGGTATGGAAAAATGGTGAAGTATTGAAGAACTGAGTATGCAATTTCATCATTTCCTTCAACTCAGGAGTACCATCTCCATACATTTTACGCAATTGTGGCAAAATCATGTAGAGGTAGCCAGATGCCTGCATCCGCTCATAGTTCCAACCAAGTTGGAAAGTGAACAAGCTACGTTTGTTGATTTGATTAAAATCTTCTTTTGTTAATTTGTAATTAGATTTCGTCATCTTCAATTTCCCCACTTTCTGAATGTGATGGAGCAACCACAGTTACTTTTTGGCTATTTTTGAAGTGAAGCACTGAAAGGAATGCACCCACAATAGCGATACCAATCATTGACAAACCTTTGAAGTTATTGACAAAGCTTATGCCTGCATCTTCAGGAAGAGTGCCAACGATACCAGCAACTGCACCACCCAAAGCTGATACGTTACCGTAAAGAACAGTCAACATAGCTGTAAGAGCGAAACCTACCGCCAAGTAGTGAAGGTTACGTTTAAGTGGAAGATAGTGAAGTAAGATTGCAAAACCAAGACCTGGAAGCATACGAGCTGCAAGCGTCAAACCGTTGGCAATCCATTGGTATTGTTCAATAGTCTTAACCATTGCATCTACAAACTCACCACCGAAAGCAAGGGCAAGGAAAACTGGAAGTGCACGAGAAAGTGCCCAAGGAATTGCACCAAGCAGGTAGTTGCGTTCGATACCAGCGTAGTCAAAGCGTTCAATCGCAGCATCTACACGGTGTGCAAAGAAAGTAGTTGAGAAACGACCAGCAATATCTGTATAAACAAGAAGCGCTGCTACTGGAACTGCGATAGTAGATACGGCAAGCTCTGGATCAATACCTTGTGATACTGAGAAAGCTGTTGCAAGAACCGCACCAGAAGTTGCGTCGATACGAGATGCACCACCGAAGGTACCCACACCGAGTACCATCAATTGAAGAGACGCTCCGATTGTCAAACCAGTTGCCATGTCCCCCATGATCAAACCAGTGATGAACCCTGCAAAGATTGGTGAGCCTGCTGACGATACGATGGTCAACTCATCACAAATCTGGTAAGCAGAGTAGAGCGTTAGAAGTAATATTTGCCACCATTGCATAATAGTGATCCTCCTTTAAATTTTTCAAAAATATCCGAATGTTATCTAACCTTATCCAATAATGGCATAAAGTCTTTTGGTGAATCGCCAGGTACCATTTGTGCAAATAATTTTACACCCTTAGCCGCCAAGGCATCGAAATCAGCGATGTCTTTATCAACAACGTTGATAGAACGAGTAACAGAGCGAGTTTCTGGTGATTGTGACATATTCCCTACGTTTAACTCAGGAAGATCTACCCCATATTCAACTAAACGTAAGAAATTTTCTGGACGACGGGCGACAATCAATAGTCGTTGAGTATCGTATTTACCTTCCTTAATGTTATTAGCAGCCTTTTCAATTGGTAAAATTGATAATTTCACACCTGGTGGGCAAGCTAATTTCAAACCTTGTTTTTCAATATCATTTTGAGCAACAGCATCGTCAATAACCATAATCCGACTAATATTTAATTTTGTAGTCCAAAGGTTAGCAACCTGACCGTGAATCAAACGACCGTCAATACGTGTAGCAATAATTGCCATACAGTGTTCTCCTTTTCTTCATAAATCTTTTTGTTAGATGTTCTCTGCAGAACACCTACACTTCTTTATAAACGGGCTCCTGTGAAAAGCTAATCTTGTCTCTATATTGCCCTTCCGTTTCAAAAACGACTATTTCATTAACTCCTTTCTTTAAGTATCCTTTTGGAATATAGAGATAGAGGATTGGACCTTTTTCCCAGAAACGTCCGATATTGACATTATTAACAAATACGACACCCTTACCAAAACCTGTCATGTCTAAGTAAGTGTCTGCCAGCTCTTCCACTTCAAACTGATAGCGATAGAAGGCTGGTTGACCCTCCTGCCACTCTTTCGTGAAATCCAGACCAGAAATATCATCCAGTGGCAATGGATACATATCCCAATTGCCAATATAGTGCAGGTCTGCTATGGCACCACGACCCAACCCTTTAGACTGTGTCGGTGCTGTCAACTTATGACCATAATTGACCCGTCCCATGTTTTCAACCAAGACAGCCAGTTCAACATGGTTGGATGCAAACTCTAGTGCAATGTCTTCACCAATTTCTGTCTGGTATTGTGTGGTAACCAAACGACCATCCGCATAGACTTGAATACGGTCACGCGCATCGATGACACGAATCCGTTCTGCCTCCTCCTTATCCCGCTCTAACTGCGTTCTATAGAGGATATAGCCCGTCGATTGCCCCAGTTCTTCCATATTTTTTGGATAGAAGCTAGAGGAGTAATCGCTTACATTTTCTGCTACAGCAAAGAGGCTTACCTTATCCTTCAAGTTCACACTTGGAAAGGCCTTGGCTTCTTTTACCAGTGGCTCAGCATAGTCCAAATCTGGATAGGTTTCCTTCAAACGTTGTTGCAAAAGATAAAACTTCTTAGTAGGATTTCCAGCTTCATCCAATATAGCATCATAATCATAAGAAGTTACCTGAGGCAAATCAATTTGACCACGAGCAGAGCAACCATTCATGAAACCAAAATTTGTTCCACCATGGAACATGTACAAATTCAAGGAGCCCAATTCGATACATTCCATAACCGAATCAACCATTTCTTCCGGCTCTCTACGAATAATCTCATCGCCCCAACGATTGAACCAACCATCCCAAAATTCCATACACATGAGTGGCCAATTCTTCTGATGTTCATTAAAGAATGCCGTCATATTTGCAAAATTCTCTCTAGCTTTAGAACCAAAGTTTCCTGTTACAAATACATCGTCCTCTATCAGGGTTCCTGCACGTAATGTTGCTCGCCAAGAACCATCCGAGGTAAACAAGGGAGCAGTTAGACCATGTTTACGCATCAAGCCAGCCACCGATCTTAGATACTCCTTCTCCTCACCATAAGAGCCATACTCATTTTCCACTTGGAACATAAGTACATTTCCACCCTGTGCGAGTTGGAGCTTGGCCAATTTAGGAATAAGAGAAGCGTAATATTCATCTAAGTGCTGCAAGTACACCGAATCACTCGAACGTACTCTAAGCTCTTCCTTCATCAACCAAGCAGGGAGGCCACCCCATTCCCACTCCGCACAAATATAAGGGGAAGGACGTACAATTGCATAAAGCCCTAATTCTTGAGCCAATTTCAAAAATCGCTCAATATCCAATATACCCTCGTAACAAAACTCACCCTTTCGAGGTTCATGCATATTCCAAGGGACATAGGTTTCAACCGTATTAAAACCAAGGGCCTTTAAGTTATACAAAGAATGGTACCAATCATCAGGATGGACACGAAAATAATGAATCGCGCCTGATAAAATCTTAAAGGGTTCACCGTCCAAATAAAATTGGTCTCCAATATAAAATTCTTTCATTTCTTCCTCCGATGCAACCGCTTACCTTTCTGTTAATATAATAACACTTATCTGTGGTTATGTCCAGTACTTTTTAAAAATTTTTTACTTTTTTTTACAAATACATCTATTTCATCAGTCAGAAAGGGATTACATCTATTTTTTATGGATTCCGGCTATATTTTTTGATTTTCATAAGCTAATTTAGTATAATGATTCATAGAAAGGAAGGAAATAAGTATGAAAGTACCTAAGTACCAGCTTATACAAAACGACTTACGCCAGCAAATTATCTCTGGCAAATTTGAAAATGGCGACAAATTTTACACAGAATCTGAATTAACAAAACTATTTAACGTTAGTTCTATCACCGTTATTCGTGCAGTAAACGAACTAGTTAAAGACGGCTACCTCGTTCGTCAACAAGGTAAAGGAACCTTTGTATCCCGTTCACGCAAAGGACGTCTTGTAGAATTTTCCGATATTGAGATTTTTCCTATGGATAAGGATAAGGTTACTGTTCTCTCGTGCGAAAAAGGCAATAAACCCGATATCCTTGAAAAACTAAATCTTGACAAGAATGAGTTTTATTATAAAATTGTACGCGTCCGCGCAGCAGAAGACACTCCATACATCTTCCACAATTCATACATCCCTCAACGATATATCCAGAATCCAGATGCTCCACTCGAGCACTATCAATCAATCTATCAACGCTTCAAACTGGACTACAATATCCACATGTCCGAGGAACCATTTGTAGAAACGAATGAAATTGTCAGCCCATGTCCAAAAGAGGTTGCCACTCATTTGAAATTAAAAGCGACTGAACCAGCTGTACTACAAAACAAAACAACTACTAACAGTACTAGCGGTGAAGTGATGGAATATACTGAAACTTACAAACACTGGAAGTATTACAAATTTGAAATTACAGCCAATCATCGCTAAAAAAACGCAGACTAACGTGAACCCACTGAAAAAGTCATCAACTTGATGGCTTTTTTTGCTATACTAGAGTCGAGGTGATTCCTATGCTTGATAATCAAATTCAGTTAGATCTTTTAGTTCCTATTCTCCCCTGTATGATATTGTTGTTCCCAAAAATCATTTTTTACGGCAGCTAACGGA
>NZ_JAOTGJ010000027.1:0-28126 GCF_044427225.1 Streptococcus sp. 2022WUSS037
TTCCTTCTACTTTTTCAAGGATATATCCGTTGATAACTTTTCCACTTGTTGTGTAGTCATCGCCAACTTTACCTGGAATGTTTTCAGATGGTACCAAATCGTTACCATTTTCATCTACGTAACGTACAACTACTTTAGATTCTTCTGGTACATAGTTGATTGGCGTATCTTCACCTGGGTTAGATGGTACTGGAGGCGCAATGTAACCTTTAGATGGATCTGTTGGATCAACTGGTTTCAATGGCTCACCATTTGGATCTACTGGTACATATCCTGGTACATGTGGAATTGTTGGAACATCTGTACCTGGTTTGCTTGGATCCGTTGGATCGTTAGGGTAAACGATTGGATCTGTTGGCTGACCTGGGATATTTGGTACCCATGAACCGAGTTTCTTATAAACATAAGTAACGGTTGTTCCACCTGATGGAATCTTACCACTTGGAGTTCCTTCTACTTTTTCAAGGATATATCCGTTGATAACTTTTCCACTTGTTGTGTAGTCATCGCCAACTTTACCTGGAATGTTTTCAGATGGTACCAAATCGTTACCATTTTCATCTACGTAACGTACAACTACTTTAGATTCTTCTGGTACATAGTTGATTGGCGTATCTTCACCTGGGTTAGATGGTACTGGAGGCGCAATGTAACCTTTAGATGGATCTGTTGGATCAACTGGTTTCAATGGCTCACCATTTGGATCTACTGGTACATATCCTGGTACATGTGGAATTGTTGGAACATCTGTACCTGGTCTGCTTGGATCCGTTGGATCGTTAGGGTAAACGATTGGATCGGTTGGCTGACCTGGGATATTTGGAACCCATGAACCGAGTCCCTTGTAAATATAAGTAACTGTTGTTCCACCTGATGGAATCTTACCACTTGGAGTTCCTTCTACTTTTTCAAGGATGTAACCGTTGATAACTTTACCACTTGTCGTATAGTCATCCCCAACCTTACCTGGAATATTTTCAGATGGTACCAATTCTTTACCATTTTCATCTACATAACGTACAACTACTGTTGATTCTTCTGGTACATAGTTGATTAGCGTATCCTCACCTGGGTTAGATGGTACCGGTGGTGCAATGTAACCCTTAGTTGGATTGTCTCGATCTACTGGTTCTAATGGAGTTGTTCTATCTGGTCCTACTGGGATATAACCTGGAATATATGGAATGGTTGGAACTTCTGTACCTGGTTTAGTTGGATCATTTGGATCGTTAGGGTAAACCGTTGATGGTACTTCAATTGTTCCAGTTGGTGGTTTCGGAATCCATGAACCAAGTTTCACATAAGTAACGACTTCTGTGATGTTTCCTGTCGTTTCTGTCGCAGCGACATTGGCAACAGTTGAATCAAGTTCTACCTTAGTACCGTTGTTGGTTGCTTCTTTTGCGATGTAACCCCCAACTGTTGGCAATGGATGTCCTTCCAGTGTCGCATCGCCACCTTTAGCTGTCCAGCCTGTCCATGTTACTTCACCTGTTACATGGTTGATTTCACCTGTACGTGTGAAGGTTACAGAATTGCTTGAACCTGGCGCCACATCATTACCATCCGCATCCACATACGTTACTGTACGTGTGATTGTACGTGTTACTTCATCAACGCCCTTATCTGTTGGCCATTTTGGTCCATCTGGAGTGTTTGGATCAATTGGCTCACCTGGTTTACCTGGATTTTCTGGTGTGATTGGTGAAACTTTTGGTGTCAATTCGTAGACAAAGTCTTGTGAGTTGCCGTCGATGTTATCGAAGGTACCTGTTGAGCTGTAGCTATCTTTGTTCACTACTGTGTAACCAAGGTTTTCAAATTCCTTAACCTTAGCCGCTGGATCGTAGCCAAACTCATCACCTGTTTGACCATTGAGGGTTTCTGTGAATTTCACTGAACCATCTGTCGTATCCACAAACTTCACACTACCCGTTTGTGATGCTTTCACATACGGAATCTTCGTATCTGTTGTTGGATCACCTGGAACTGGTGGTGCTTTATAACCCTTAGTTGGATTGTCTCGATCTACTGGTTCTAATGGAGTTGTTCTATCTGGTCCTACTGGGATATAACCTGGAATATATGGAATGATTGGAACTTCTGTACCTGGTTTAGTTGGATCATTTGGATCGTTAGGGTAAACCGTTGGTGGAACTTCCACTGTACCTGTTGGTGGTTGTGGAATCCATGAACCAAGTTTCACATAAGTAACGACTTCTGTGATGTTTCCTGTCGTTTCTGTCGCAGCGACATTGGCAACAGTTGAATCAAGTTCTACCTTAGTACCGTTGTTGGTTGCTTCTTTTGCGATGTAACCCCCAACTGTTGGCAATGGATGTCCTTCCAGTGTCGCATCGCCGTCCTTAGCTGTCCATGCTTGCCATGTGACTTCACCTGTAACGTGGTTGATTTCACCTGAACGCTCAAATGTAACAGAGTTGCTTGAGCCTGGAGCTGCTTCGCCACCTTCTGCTTTCACATAAGTAACGGTACGGCTGATCGTACGGGTCACATCATCAACACCCTTATCTGTTGGCCATGTTGGACCATCTGGGTTGTTTGGATCAATTGGTTGACCTGGAACACCTGGTTTATCTGGGGTGATTGGGCTAACTTTTGGTGTCAATTCGAAGACGAAGTCTTGGGAATTGCCGTCGATGTTATCGAAGGTACCTGTTGAGCTGTAGTTGTCTTTGTTCACTACGGTGTAGCCAAGGTTTTCAAATTCCTTAATCTTAGCAGCTGGATCAAAGCCAAACTCATCCCCTGTTTTACCACTAAGGTTTTTTGTAAATTTAACTGTGTTGTCTGTTGTGTCAACAAATTTAACTGTGCCGACTTGTTGTTTAACATAAACAAGTGTTAATTCTTGAACAGTATCTACTTTTATTGCACCTTCGTATGAAGTGATTTTTTCGGTGAATCTTTCTTCTGGATCTGTCGCTTTTTTAATATTAGTGTCTATTGCTTTAAATAAATAAACAGTTCCATCTGCTGCAGTAATTTCAGATTTTTTCACTGATTCCAAATTAAATGGAGTATTCGAGTCAGCGTGTTCAATGACTACATTTGCATCAGCAATTTCTTCTCCATTTTCATTAATATAGAAAACTTTTACTCCGCCTTTTTCAGCATAGTAATAAGTTACATCTCCTGTCGATGGTGAGAATTCATTAAACATAAACATTCTTTTCCCACCAAAACTTGTCTTGTCACTTCCGGTATGTACATTGCCGTCAAAATCAATATATTGGCCACTTTCATTCACAAGTATGTATTCGTATGGCAAAAACATAGCTTTCGGATATCCATTTTGTTCAAATAAAGTGTTGGTGATTTCGTGACTTACAGGACCATATTTACCATCACCATAAGGAGCACCATACTTATTTCTAATCCATAAACGATTTGATGTATATGTCCATACCTCTTCTCCAGTTAATAAATCCGGACCTGTATTTGCTGCCCTTGGAGCTACATCATCTGAAACAAACATCAAAAGATATGGCGCATTTAATGCTTTTATTTGAGTCAGTTTTTCTTCATTTGAAAGTGATGTATCATTAATTATTGCTATTGTTTCTTCTAGTTTCAGATCTTCAGCAGTTACATCTGCTTTTTTATAGTATTCTTTTACATCTTCATGATCTACATTAAGAGCAAAGTTTAAGAATTTAGAAGTTCCGTCTTCTTTTGAAAACGTTTGTACCATCACGACGTTATGACTTGCTGCCCAACTTCCTGATATAACATAAGAACCTTTAACATAGGTTGGTCCAACAACTCCTGTATTGCTTTGTGGAGTCTTAACTAACTCATAGTTCTCAAAATCTGCTGCACCAGCTATCGTGTATGTATCCCCTGTATTTGCATCAGATAAAGTGTAAGTGGCTAATAATTTTTCTTCTTTGAGTGCTGTCTTTTCTAAGACATATTTTGTAGTTACATCTAAACCACTAGTTGGAATTGGTGAAGAAAAACTATTTTGTACACTTCCTTGTATTGTAGTTGATTCTGGAGAATAAATAATCGTAGATAAGGCCGTCCCACCTATACCTGCATAAACATCTAAATTTCTAAGCGTTGAAGTTTGCCCATCTTTAGAAAAATTAAATTCACTGTTCGTTATTTTATATTGAAAACTTTTATTTTCTTTTATTGGTGATGACGCAGCAAGTGTTTTTATGTTATTAAATTGTTTACTTTCACCAGGTGAAATTGTTAGTGTTTCTACTACGTTGTGATTTGCAGATCTATCAACCAATTCCGCTAAGACACTACCATCTTTTAAGGTACTATTGGTAGAAAATCTCATGTACCAATTTTTATCAAAGCGATAATTAAATGAACCTTCGCTTTTTATGCTAGTATCTGTAGGATCTTGATTTCCTGATAAATCTACAACAAAAAATGTTTTATAGTCAGCAACCTCAGTTAATTTGTATTCACTATTGATATCTTCATCAGTTGGAGTAATTGTCGCCTCTTGTTCAGCCACTTCTTTATTTAAAACTGCTGCATTTTCAGTCCAGTTACCTGTACTCTGGGTTACTGTTGCCGATGCTGTCGTAGTTGTCAAAGCCACTTGAATTACATCAGTTCCCAAGAACTTACGCAATTCCAAAGCCAGAGCTTCAACATTTGAACGAACTGCATCGATTTGATTATTTACAGCTTCAAGTGTTGCTGTTGAGTTATTCAAAACAGCTGTTGCTTCTGTTGCAGTTAATTTTGTTGCTGCCGCAGCTGATTTCAATGCCTCGTTATCGCTATCAGCCGCAGCAACTAGACGCTCAGCTTCATTTGCCAAGACTTCTGCTTCTGAAGTTACTTGTTCAAGAACAACTTTTGCTTCTTCAACAGTTGCTGGAGTTTTTACAGTTTCAGCTACTACTTCGCTTGTCGCAGCTTTTGTTTCTGTAGATGTAGTTGTTTCGCTTGAAGCTGTTTCTGTTGCTTTTGACTCAGTAGTTGCTGTTGTAGTTGTTGCTTCAGCTTTCTTAACAACTTTTACAGTAACCACGTTCGCAGCACCTTCTGTTACTTCTTGAGTCACAGTCGCTGTTTGACCTGATGCCAATTCGTAACCAGCAGGTAGTTCTGTAGCTACAGTAACGCTTGTTTTTACAGTAGCTTCATTAGTACTTACAGTTGCTAATTTCACATCTGCTTTTACTACAGTACCATCTTCTAACACATATTGAACGATGTAGTTAATCGCTGCAGATCGTTCTGTACTTGTAGCAGTTGCAACTGTTTCAGTAGTTGAAGCTTCTGTAGATGATGAAGTTGATGTTGCTGTTTCTGAAGCGGATACAGATGTTTCTGTTGATGAAGCTACTGTTGCTTCTTCAACGACAGCTTCAGAGCTTGCTGACGAATCTGTCGTCAATGCAACAGTCGTTGTTGTTTCTGATGAAGCAACAGCTTCCTCGGCTTTAGCTACTTGTGCTCCAGCACCAAGAACCAAGGACATACCAAGCAAGACACTGGCAGCACCAAAATGATACTTACGAATCGAGAAATGTTGTCTCGTTCCGTACCAATCAAAGGACTTTTTCTTTGCTTTGCGCATATTTACCTCCGAAAAGAAATTTAGAGCTAGAAAAATAACTTCTCAACTAATTGTGAAGTCAAAATGGATAATCTAAAAATATAAAATAAATAGTGTGGTCGTAACAAATTTCATTAATAATCTTTGGGGAGAATTAGTACTCATTGTTCCGTAACATTTATAAAGAAAATATTTTGATTCCAATTATTATATAAAGTATTAAACTAGTTCTTTTATGATATTTGATATATCAGATTTATCTTACCATACCCCCCCCCATTTTTCAAGTAAATATATTTATTTTCAATACATTTTGTAAAACCCACTTTTAAAGGATTAGCTGATATTGGCTACAATACCTCTAAACATCTTTGGTTCTACGGTTTCAAGGTTCATATGCTAGTGACCTTATCTGGTTATATTTTGAACAATGTTGTCACGCCAGCCTCTGTTCATGACATCAAGGTGGTTTATGAATTATTAGAAGGGTGTAAGCAATCGGTTATCCTAGGTGATTTAGGCTACCTGAGTAGTGAACTCAAGAAGGACTCCGAGCAAGAAGGGTACCATCTATGGACGCCATTTCGACAAAATATGGCAGGAGCTGAAAAATATAACAATGGAAAAGTGATGGCTATGAGACGAACTATCGAGACACGTTATTCTGAATTATGTCGCCTCTTTGACATCGAACATACATTAGCTAGAGGGCTAGCCGGACTACAGTTACGAATGGAACAAATTATTCTAGCTCATAACTTACGCTATTTTGAAATGAACTTGCACCACGGATAATGATATATAAGTTCTTGCACAAAAAAAAGGAAAGGCGAACCTTTCCTTTTAATTATTTTACCTTGATAGGAGGTTAGGAAAAATAATGTAATTAGTCTTCGTTGCGACGACGCTTACCAACAAGGGCAAGAGCTGCTACAAGCATTGCTGCACCCAACACACTTGCTACTGATGAAGCTTCACCTGTATTTGGCAATTGAGCCACACCAGTCTTAGTAGTAGTTGTTGGAGCTACAGGAGCTTGTGGTTTTGGTGCAACAGGTTTGTTTACCTTACGGTAAACATGATATGTATTACCGTCACCATCAGTGTATGTCTTACCTGTGAACTCATATCCTGGGATTGACTTGTTAGGTGTTGTTCCCTCTTCTTGCGGTGCAATTGGGTTACCATCTTCGTCAACGTGGTTTGTTACAACTTTCTTAACCTTACGGTAGATGTGTGTTGTATTGCCATCTGGATCTGTTACAGTCTTACCTGTGAACTCGTATCCTGGGATTGACTTGTTAGGTGTTGTTCCCTCTTCTTGCGGTGCAATTGGGTTACCATCTTCGTCAACGTGGTTTGTCACAACCTTCTTAGCTGGAGTCACTTTACGGTAAACGTAAGTTACTTCAGTTGTCTTACCACCTACAACAGTACCAGTTTCTGAACCATCAACACGAACAAGCTCATAAGTTGTACCATCTTCTGTAGTGATAGTATTTGGTTTGTTATCAGTTGTATCGTATGATTTACCAGCAGGTGCATCAGTTTCATCCTTAACTGGACTCTTGATAACTGTACCATCTTCTGTTACGTAGTTAACCACAACATTACCATTTTGAACGTAAGGGATTAGTGTGTCTTCACCTGGATTTTCTGGTGTTGGTGGCACATAACCCTTACCTGGATCATTTGGATCTACTGGTTTCAATGGTGTGTTGTCCTTAGGATCTACTGGTGTGTAGCCCGGAACGTTTGGAATCACTGTACCTGGAGTTGGTGTTACTGGTACATCTGGATTGTTTGGATCAAACGGATATGGAATTACTGGGCGTTCGTTTTCTGGAACACCTGGAATTTCTGGAATCCAGTTCGCAACTTTCTTATACACATAAGTGATTTCTGTTGTCTTACCACCTTCAACTGTACCATTTTCTGTACCAATTGTCTTAGATGGGATCAATACATAACGTGAACCGTCTTCTGTAACAATCTCTGTTGGCTTGTTATCAGTTGTATCGTATGATTTACCAGCAGGTGCATCAGTTTCATCCTTAACTGGACTCTTGATAACTGTACCGTCTTCTGTTACGTAGTTAACCACAACATTACCATTTTGAACGTAAGGGATTAGTGTGTCTTCACCTGGATTTTCTGGTGTTGGTGGCACATAACCCTTACCTGGATCATTTGGATCTACTGGTTTCAATGGTGTGTTGTCCTTAGGATCTACTGGTGTGTAGCCCGGAACGTTTGGAATCACTGTACCTGGAGTTGGTGTTACTGGTACGTCTGGAGTGTTTGGATCAAATGGATATGGAATTACTGGACGTTCGTTTTCTGGAACACCTGGAATTTCTGGAATCCAGTTCGCAACTTTCTTATACACATAAGTGATTTCTGTTGTCTTACCACCTTCAACTGTACCATTTTCTGAACCAATTGTCTTAGATGGGATCAATACATAACGTGAACCGTCTTCTGTAACAATCTCTGTTGGTTTGTTATCAGTTGTATCGTATGATTTACCAGCAGGTGCATCAGTTTCATCCTTAACTGGACTCTTGATAACTGTACCGTCTTCTGTTACGTAGTTAACCACAACATTACCATTTTGAACGTAAGGGATTAGTGTGTCTTCTCCTGGTTTTTCTGGAGTTGGTGGCACATAACCTTTACCTGGATCGTTTGGATCAAATGGTTTCAATGGTGTGTTGTCCTTAGGATCTACTGGTGTGTAGCCCGGAACGTTTGGAATCACTGTACCTGGAGTTGGTGTTACTGGTACGTCTGGAGTGTTTGGATCAAATGGATATGGAATTACTGGGCGTTCGTTTTCTGGAACACCTGGAATTTCTGGAATCCAGTTCGCAACTTTCTTATACACATAAGTGATTTCTGTTGTCTTACCACCTTCAACTTTACCATTTTCTGAACCAATTGTCTTAGATGGGATCAATACATAACGTGAACCGTCTTCTGTAACAATCTCTGTTGGTTTGTTATCTGTTGTATCGTATGATTTACCAGCAGGTGCATCAGTTTCATCCTTAACTGGACTCTTGATAACTGTACCGTCTTCTGTCACGTAGTTAACCACAACGTTACCAGCTTGTTCATAAACATACTTAACAGTTGTTGTACCCTCAACGACATTACCTGTTTCCACTGCTGAGTCAGCTTTCACTTCTTTGTAGTAGTAAACTGTACCATCAGTTGCAGTAATCTTAGCTGGCTTGTGATCAAGAGTTGTGTAAGCCGTACCTGTTGATGAAGCAGGAGTGTCCTCAACATCAGCGGCAATTTTCTCACCAGCTGTGTTGTAGTACTCAACTACAACGTTACCTTTCACTTCTTCGTAAACGTAAGTGACTTGCTTATCTTCGCCAGAAGTTACTGTACCGTTCTCTTCGCCTTTAGTTGCTTTTGGAACGAGTTTGTAGGTCTTACCATCTTCTGTTGTGATGGTAGTTGGTTTGTTGTCTTCTGTTGAGTATGACTTACCTGGTTCAGCATTCTCTTCGTCTTTGACTGGAGATTTGATAACTTTACCATCAGTTGTTACATAATTCACTGTAACAGATCCGCCTGGTTCGTAAACATAAGTCACTTCAGTTGTGCCTTCTACAACCTTACCAGTTTCTTTATCACCAGCTTTCACTTCTTTGTAGTAGTAAACATCACCTGATTCAGTAGTAATCTTAGTTGGTTTGTTGTCTTTTGTGTCGTAAGCTGTTCCAGTTGAAGTTGTCTTCGTATCAACCACTTGTGGAGCAATCACTTCACCTGCAGTATTCACGTAGTTAACAACAACATCACCTTTCACTTCTTCGTAAACGTATGTGATTTCTGTTGTACCAACAACAACCTTACCATCTTCTTTACCTTTTGTCAGAATTGGTACGATACGGTATGTCTTACCATCATCTGTTGTGATTTCTTTTGGTTTTAAGTCTGTTGTGTTGTATGGTGTACCTGTTGAGCTTTCTGGTGTATCAGTTACAGTGCTTGCGGTTTTCTTGCCTTCATCTGTTGTGCCTGAGATTGGGTTACCTTCGGTATCAACGTAGTGAACGATGACATCACCTTTTACCTCTTCGTAGACGTAAGTAATTTCTTTTGTTTTACCTGCTTCTACTGTACCTGTTTCTGAATCAACACCTGTGGCAGTACCGTTACCTACAGCAGTCAGGTTACCTTCATCTGAAACTGTACCAACTGGGTAATCACCTGCTTTTTCTTTTGCGACAAGACGATATGTCTTACCATCTGCTGTGGTGATTTCTGTTGGTTTGTGGTCTGTAGTAGCATAAGCAGAATCTGGTTTGCCATCTGTCACATCTGCTACAGGAGCTTGGATGACGTTACCTTCTGTATCCACATAATTAACGTTGACGTTACCTGCTTTTTCGTAGACGTATTGAACTGTTGTTGTTCCTTCTACGACATCACCTTTTTCTGGTGCAGATGTATCTTTCACTTCTTTGTAATAGTAGACTGTTTCTGAACCATCTTTTTCAACAACTGTAATAGTTGCTGGTTTGTGGTCGTAGGTTTCATATGGTGTGTCTACTGATGTTGTTGGTGTATCAACTTCTGTTTTAGCGATGGTATTTCCTTCGGTATCGTAGTACTCTACAACAACATCGCCTTTCACTTCTTGGTAAACGTAAGTGATTTCTTTTGTTTTACCTGCTTCTACTGTACCAGTCGTAGCATCGATACCTGTTGCTTTACCGTTACCAACTGCTGTCAAGTTGTTATCATTTGAAACAGTACCAACGTTGTAAGTTCCTGCTGGAACTAGGCGGTAAAGTTTGCCATCTACTGAGATGCTAGCCAATTTGTTATCAAGAACAGTGTCGTAGGCAGAACCTGGCTTACCATCAGTCACATCTGCAACTGGAGCTTTAAGTGGGTTACCGTCTGTATCGACATAGTTAACGTTGACTGAACCAGCTTTTTCGTAGATGTAAGTCACTTCAGTTGTGCCTTCGACAACTTTACCAGTTTCTTTATCACCAGCTTTAACTTCATCTTTTGGTAAGATGTAGTAAACCTCACCTGTTTGGTCATTTGTGATTTTCTCTGGTTTGTTATCTCTAGTATCGTAGTCTGTACCTGTATCTGTGATTGTTTGGTCTGTCACATCATCTGCAATGGTGTTACCTTCTGTGTCCACATAGTGAACAATAACATCACCTTGTACTAGTTCATAAACATAAGTAATCTCTGTTGTACCAACAACAACCTTACCAGTTTCATTACCTTGTGTCGCAGCTGGAACAAGTTTGTAAATCTTACCATCATCTGTTGTGATAGTTTTTGGTTTCAAATCTTTTGTATCGTATGGTGTACCTGTTGAGCTTTCTGGTGTATCAGTTACAGTGCTTGCGGTTTTCTTACCTTCGTCTGTTGTACCTGAGATTGGGTTACCGTCTTGGTCAACATAATGAACAATAACCTTACCAGTTACTTCCTTATAGACAAAGGTAATTTCTTTGGTAATACCAGAGGCGACTGAGCCAGTTGCTTCGTGGACACCTGTTACCTCAGTCACATTGCTTACTGACAAATGATGATCCGCTTCAACAGTACCGACAGTATATTCAGCAGCCGGAGCCAATTCATATGTCTTACCATCAGCAGTGACAATCTTAGCTGGTCTGTTATCAACGATTGTGTCATATCCTGTACCCGCTTTGGCATTGACAAGATCAGCAACTTTTTCAGTAACTACCTTGCCAGTACCGTCTGTACCAGATAGTTTATTACCATCCACATCAACGTAGTTAACATTGACGTTACCAGCTTTTTCGTAGACATAAGTCAACTCTTTAAGCGTATCTTGCGCAACTGTACCAACTTCTTCGGTAATTTTTTCAATCTTACGTTTTTCAGTGTCTGTGTTGCTCGAAGCTGGGTTAAGACCTGTTGTATCGATTTCTTTGTAGTAGTAAACCGTACCATCTGCTGTTGTGATTGTCGCATCTTTTACAGACTTGGTATCATATGCTGTGTTGGTGTTAGCATGATCATAGATTGACTTAGAATCTTGTAAAACATTACCTTCTGTGTCAACATAATAGACCTTAACGCCACCTTTTTCAGTATACCAGTAGCGAGCGTGTTGTTCGTTCTTAGTATTAGCATTGCGCAAAGTCAATTCTTGACCACCAAGATCCCAACGTTTGTCCGTTTCACTATCAGTCAATCGAGTTTCTGAAGCTGCAGTCTTATAGTTGTAACCAAAGTACCAAACACCGTCTGGATGCTGGTTTACTGCTAATGGGCCTGTAGAAATCGTAACATTATCTACGCCAGATTCATTAGGACCATAAATATTTTTTACATAAGGGTTATTTGGAGTCGCTTTATCCCAAAGGATAGGGGTTAGAACTTTGCCATCTGCGTCCACATAGTTGCCATCAGCATCTGTTTTGTAGATTTTGTTGTAATTAACAGTGTAGATTGTACCATCCGTATCAGTTACCATAGTATCTGTTGTGCTTGCAACTGAAATTTTAGCACCAGCTTTTGTAGTAATAGTGGTTTTATCATCGCTCAAAGTACCAAGAACATCACCATTAGCATCTAAAACTTGAATTTCAGTGCTCTCAAGAACTAATTTATTTGCCTCATAGAACTTAAGTGTCGCAGTACCTTGTTTTGAGTTGTAGGTTTGAGGCGCAAGTACTTCTGTTGTGAACATCAACTTGAAGTACTCAGGGATGTCTGATACAGTTGCATTGTTCTGATTAGTCTTATAGAATTTTGCCCAATCTGGATTGTTTGGATCCAACATGTAAACTTGGATTTGAAGAGAACCATCTTGATCTGTAATTGTATATAAACGTGCTTCGTTAAAGTTTGCACCATATGAAATATATTGTGAACCAACCACATAGTCAGAAGTCAAGGTACCGGATGTTACTGTAGGAAGTTCTGACTCAATCAACTCATAGTTGTCAAAGTCAATCGCACCAGCGATATGGAAGGCATCACCACTCAAACCACCTGTTTGAGTGTATTTCGCCAACAATTCACGTTCACGACCAGTTGCTGCATTTTCTTTAACAAAATAAGATGTCGTTTGAGTGGTTGAACCTGTTACAAGGAAGCTTGTTGAATTAAATGGAACATCAACACGAGATGGTTCCAATTTACTGTACTTAATAACGTTCCGGTTATTACCATTACTATTCTCCATAGCAACGTTTCTTGTCGTACCACCGGCAGTTGAAATTTTGTACGTAAAACCATAAATCGTTTTATGAGTTGCATCGTTTTCTAGTACTTTCAACTGATTAAAGTTGTTTTCTACACCTGGTTTTAACTCAATAGTGTTAACAACAGTGCTTCCGCTGTCAGTTTTTTCAACTAATTTTGCATAAACAACATCGTTAGCTGCACGTTCCGTTGCATCAGTTGATACAGAGAAAGTGATGTAGTAGTTTTTACCAACCCACTCATTGAAACCTTTTCCATCACCAGCTTTTTCATCCAGTTCGATAATCAAGAAGGTATCGCGGTTTGCATCTTGATCGCCGATATAACCAGCAGGAATGTTTTTGTTTGCCTCTGTAATAGTTGCTTTCTGATCAGCAACATGAAGGCCTGAATTGGCTGCTTTTGCTAGATCTGGAATTTCCCAAACACCGTGTTGAGCGTATGACACAGATGCAGGATTTGTCGTTTCAATTGTCGTTGCTGCCGCAGTTGATGTTGTTGTAGCCATCAAAGCAACAATGTTACCATCTGGATAGTACTTACGCAATTCCAAAGCAAGTGCTTCAACGTTTGAACGAACTGCACTGATTTGAGCGTTTACTTCTTCAAGTGTTGCAAGTGTATTTTGGAAAGTTACAGTCGCTTTTGTGGCAACCAATTTAGTTGCGGCAGCTGCTGTTTTCAACACTTCATTTGTGTTATCTGCAGCAACCAAACGATTAGTTTCATTTGCCAATACTTCCGCTTCTGAAGTTACTTGCTCAAGAACTTTTTTTGCTTCTTCTACGGTTGTAGGTGTCGTAGGTGCAGTTGATGTCGTAGGTGTAGTTGATGTAGCTGCTCTAGTTGTTGAACTAGCAGTTGCTACAGTTGTTGATGTTGTAGTTGGTGAGCTAACAGTTGCTGTAGCTTCTACTTTTTTGACAACTTTTACAGTTACAATATTTTCTCCATTCTCTGTCACTTCTTGAGAAACTGTAGCTGACTGACCTGATGCTAATTCATACCCTTCTGGTACTACTGCTGTGACAGATACCGTTGCTTTTGCAATTGTTTCTGTGGTAGTAACTGAAACTGTTTCTACTGAAGGGTTCCCAAGTATTCCATCTTCAGTAGCGTAGTTAACAATATAGCCGATTTCAACTGTACGTTCAGAACTTGATGAAGTCGCTGCTTTTGTTGCAGTTTCTGATGTCTTTGATTCTGTAGCACTTGTGGATGGAGCTACGGACGTAGACTCTGGGGGTGTAACTGTCTCTGCTGCTTGAACAACCTGTGTCCCAGCACCAAGTGCAATCGACATCCCAAGTAAGACACTAGCAGCACCAAAGTGGTATTTACGAATTGAGAAGTGCTGTTTCAATCCGTACCAGTCAAAAGACTTTCTTCTAGAATGATGCATTATTATCCTCCTGTATTCTATGCAATGCTAAAAATAAGTTTAGTAACTAAAAATGCTTTCAGATTACATCTCCATCATTTTACTACTAGTTAACTATTTTTAGTTTCAATAAATATTATAACCTACCCCCCCCCGTTTTGCAAGTAAAATCAATCATTTTTCACGTCGTACGCGAAAACTAAAATTATGCTAAATTCCCAAATTAAGTTCTAGCCTAACCCAAAAACCGGAAATTAGACTGAGACAAAGAAATAAGGTAGAACTTACTATGGGACAAGTTGGTGATGACAAATTTGAGATATCGTCATTTAGTTTTTCTTTTATTACTTCGACGTAAGAGGAAACTCCGTTTCCTTATTTCCAACTTCAAACACTCCACTGGATTGTTTGAACTCGCCTTGCCTAACTCTAGTTAAGCCTGCGGCTCGTTGCCTAGTACTAAAAGTAAACTAAAAGACTATAAAACAGGAAAAGAAATTTAAAATAAAAACCCTGTGTAGCACAGAGTTTTCCTTCTAACATTCTCTTATCCACCTTTGTGTTGGCTCCATTAGCTTCGACATCTATTATTCCGTGGGAGTGGGCGGAGCCATCATGGATGTCTTTCCCACTCCCACTCTGTTCTACTAGGAGATCTGTTGAAATAACGAAGTGAGATTTCATACCATCAGAAAAAAACAGCCTAGTTGCCATGTTCATGACCTTCTTCTGTGACAATATCTTTCCGCAACACCCTCACTTGTTCAATAGGCATTTTCAGAACTAGGGAAATATTCTCATCAGACATGCCAACTTGAAAAAGAGAAATCAAAACTTCTTGCGTTTTTTGTTCTGCACCTTTCTCAATTCCTTTCTCATAACCATCTTCAACACCCTCCTCATAGCCTTCTTCAAAGCGTTCCTGCATGGTTTCGTAATAACTAGCGGCGCGGTGCATGTGGAGTATTTCAAGATTATATGCCATGTTCATGACCTTCTTCTGTGACTGTATCCTTCCGCAACACCCTCACTTGCTCAATAGGGATTTTCAGAACTAGGGAAATATTCTCATCAGACATGCCAACTTGAAAAAGAGAAGTCAAAACTTCTTGCGTTTTTTGCTCTGCACCTTTCTCTATACCTTTCTCATAACGTTCCTGCATAGTTTCGTAATAACTAGCGGCATTTCGGTTCCATGTATCAATCATTGTTCTTTCCTCCTGTGTCCAATTATTCACATCCAAAAGATACTCTGCCTTTTGGATTGCACTGGTTTGTTTGAAGCTAAATTCTTTGTTAGAGAAGAATTCCATCCAAAGCTGTTGTTTCCTATCCATTTCTCCTAATGGCAGTTTCTTCAGTTCTACAATGACCATCTCGAAGGGCTTTCTCGCTTGTTCTTGTTTACCAAATGGAAACTCCAAGACCTGACCTGTTTCTGAATCCGTAATAATAAATGAATGGACTGGTCTTTCATCTTTAAAGTAGTTGGTTGCAACTACGGCGATACCATAGACAGGTTGGATTTTATCGTACATCTTATGGGTTTTGGCAACTTTTTGTCGAACATTGGGCAGGTTTGCGACCAGGTGTTGGCAAATATAGGTCCACAATCTTTTCAAAAAGCCTCTTTGGTAGGCGACTTGGATTTCAATCACTACTTGGGTATCATCTTCCAATGAGGCAAGAACATCAACGGTCGTAGTAAAATAGCCATCTTGTTCTTTCTTTAAATCAGCAAGAGTTCCGTTCATAATTTTGACCATTTTAGGTCTGAAACCGAGAAAGGTTTCAATGAAATCAATGGTCACCTCTGGATCGCTAAAAACTTTTTTAGCTGCAATGTCCATCATTGGATTGATGCGATGTCTTTTTTTGCTCATATTTTTCTCCATATTCTATTGATTGAGATATAACCTCGTATTATATATTCGAAAAATAGAGCATTTCCCCTAATTATATTATAGCACATTCACTAACATTTTCAAAATTCAATACCAAAAACCTGCTAGTTATTTGAAAACTAACAGGTCAAGTTTACTCATTTTCCTTCTCTCTTGCTAAACGCTCCCTCTCTAATCGCAATTTCCGATTGGGATTGAGTGTATTGAAGAGTTCTTCTAATTTCTCAGCATTCCATACATCGGCTGCTGAGACAAAATTTCCATCCTTATCCTTGAAGGATATTGGTTTATCACCCATACAAACCTCCAACTATTTTATAGATTGTTTACAAACGATCATGAACTGAATGAAATTAGTAAGGTTGGTAGGTAGTCCGCCATAGCGGCTACCGTACTACATCAAGTCCTTTAGGACTTAGAGGTAGTTCCAACGTTAATCCACAAACTCAAATTCGAACTTGCCGATGCGAACTGTGTCGCCGTCTTTGGCTCCACGGGCACGGAGGGCTTCGTCAACACCCATACCACGCAACTGGCGAGCAAATTTCTTGACAGATTCGTCACGATCAAAGTTAGTCATGGTGAAGAGTTTTTCTAGTTTATCACCAGATAGAACCCAGCTTGCATCGTCTGCACGGCTGATGTCAAATTCTGGCTCATCTGGGTTAAAGCCATAGTAAGCCTCTTCTTCTTGGAAATCTGATTCGTCGTAGAGCAAGAATTCTGGCGTTTTCTCTAGCAGCTCAGCTGTGGCTTCCAAAAGATTTTCCAAACCTTGGTGAGCAATCCCTGAGATTGGGAAAATCTGTGGTAGTTCGTCAAACTCGTCGTAGTTGGCTGCCAATTTCTTCTTGAACTCTTCCAGATGTTCCTCTGCCTCTGGCATGTCCATTTTATTGGCAACGATAATCTGAGGACGTTCCATGAGGCGAAGATTGTAGGTTTCCAATTCATTGTTGATGGCTACGTAATCTTCATAAGGATCACGGCCTTCACTTGCTGACATGTCTAAAACATGCAAGATAACACGTGTCCGCTCGATGTGACGAAGAAATTGCGTTCCCAATCCAACACCTTGACTAGCCCCTTCAATCAAACCTGGCAAATCTGCGACGGCAAATGACTCGCCAGATTTGGTCCGAACCATTCCCAAATTTGGCACAATGGTTGTAAAATGGTAGGCACCAATTTTAGGCTTAGCTGCAGTAATAACACTGAGAAGCGTTGACTTACCAACTGATGGGAAACCTACAAGACCTACATCAGCCAACACTTTCAATTCTAATTCAAGATTGCGTTCTTCGCCAGGTTCTCCATTTTCTGAAATCTCAGGAGCTGGATTTTTAGGAGTCGCAAAACGGATATTTCCACGGCCGCCACGACCACCGTGGGCAATGACAAACTCTTGACCATTTTCAACCAAGTCAGTGATGACCTTGCCAGTATCCGCATCACGAACAGTTGTCCCCTGTGGTACACGAACAATCAGGTCTTCCGCACCACGACCATGCATGCCCTTGGTCATCCCTTTTTCACCATCGTCAGCTTTAAAACGACGATTGTAACGGAAGTCCATGAGAGTACGCAAGCCTTCATCTACAACAAAAACAACGTCTCCGCCACGGCCACCATCACCGCCCCAAGGACCGCCATTAGGTACATACTTTTCACGGCGGAAGGCGACCATCCCGTCGCCACCTTTCCCTGCCTTGACCTTAATCTTGGCAGTATCTAAAAACATACTCATAATTTACCCTATTCTTTCCTAGAAAAAAACGCTTAAAAGCGTTTTAGACCTGTATTCACAAGCGAAGTGCTCATATATAAGAAATCGTTTTTAGCCAATCAAGGTAGTTTTTCAAAATACTGACTGTATTTTCTAAAAAAACTAACGATGAGTGCTTAAAAACTAGCCTTAGTATAGAAGTGCTGAACAGTGAATACAGATTCTTAATTCATCAATGCATTAATGGCTGGTAAAATCAAGCCAGCTAATGTCACGACAACCATCACGACAACAACTACTAAAGTTACTTTTTCAAATGTTGTTTTCTTGTGTTTCTCTTCGCCGAACGCCATTGCTTTCTCCTTAATCAGTCATTGATAATTCATTTTACCATAAATTAGTAGAGCTTTCAAATCTCATCTCTACCTGCCAGAAGACAAGATTTACCATATTATCTTAAAAGGACTGCTTTCCAGCTTTTAACTAGAAAGACAGTCCTCGTGCTTTTCAGAAATTTTAGGCAATTAAACAGATACCAAACATTTTACTTTTAATCCAACTCCAACAAGCATAAGTAAACCACAAATGTAATAAGCAACAGGCAATTCAATTATCTGACTCCATCCCCCTTCTCCTAAAGCCAAAACAGGTAAACAATAAAAATACAAAGTAGCCATAAAAGCCATGACAAAAATAATCAGTTGGATATTTTTATTAGCTTGATAATTGATGAAAAAGAACGCTAAAAAGATGAGGATTACAGACAAGGAAAATAAGTTTTGACTGAAATACCGCCAACCTGACACAAGGAAAACAGAGTAATTTTCACTGTCGACAGCATGTGCAAATGGAAATAACATAGACAATAGGAGCAAACAACCAATCAGATGAGTAAGATATTTGTTCATAATCATCAACCTCTTTATTGTTTTTACAAATATAAATATTCACTCAAATATATTAACACATACAAAAAAGAATGTAAACTATTTTATTGCATTTTTCCATTTACTTCTGCTTCAAACTTTCCTTTACCTTCTCCGCCACCTTATACGGCACTCCTGCTTCTGCGATTTCCTGCAAACTTGCTGACTGGATATTGCCAATAGACTTGAAATGTTTCATCAGAGCCTGTTTGCGTTTTGGTCCCAATCCTTCTATGCCGTCTAATTTTGATGAGAAGGAATTTTTTGACCGAACCTGACGGTGAAACTCAATGGCAAAACGGTGCACTTCATCTTGAATCCGATGCAGGAGGAAAAATTCCTGAGAATTACGGGGCAACTCAACTACTTCCAGCGGATTGCCAAAAAGCAACTCGTGCGTCTGGTGCTTGTCATTCTTCTGCAAACCTGCAATGGGAATGGACATACCCAACTCCTGCTCAATCACCTGCTTGGCGACATTGACCTGGCCCTGACCACCATCGATGATAATCAAATCAGGTGGTGTCAAACCGTCCCGCAGCACCCGACTGTACCGCCGCTGCAACACTTCTCGCATGGAAGCATAGTCATCCGGTCCCTCCACCGTTTTAATCTTATACTTGCGGTATTCCTTTTTATTAGGCACCCCATTTTCAAAGACCACCATGGCCGACACAGGACTGGTCCCCATGATGTTGGAGTTATCAAAAGCCTCAATCCGCACAGGCGTCGGAATCCCCAAAAGCTGACCGATATTCTCCACCGCACCGTAGGTCTTCTCCAGATTTTTATCCAAGAGATTAAACTTCTGCTCCAGACTGACACGCGCATTCTTGGTCGCCAGATTGATGAGCTGCTTCTTCTCGCCACGCTGGGGCTTAAGCACCTTGGTATCCACCAGAGCTTCTACGGCTTCTTGGTCAATATCCTGCGGTATCAAGACCTCTGAGGGAATCAAATGTTGCTGGTCCCTGTAAAACTGACCGATGTAGGTCAAAAAGTCTTCGTCCGCATCATTATAATATGGAAAAAGATTGACATTCCGCTCAATCAGTTTCCCCTGCCGAACAAAGAAAACCTGCACACACATCCAGCCCTTGTCCACATAGTAGCCAAAGACATCCCGATTCTGCAAGTCATGAGCCATCACACGTTGCTTGGTCCGCAGGGTTGAAATGGATTGCAGGACATCACGGTATTCCGCAGCTTTTTCAAACTCCAGATTGCCAGCAGCCGTCTTCATCTTTTCCTGCACTTCCTTGACAATCTTATCATCATGACCTGTCAAGAACTGGGCCACTTCCTTACTCATCTTGTCATAGTCAGACAGGCTGGGCATGTTGTCTCCATGTGCCAGACATTGCCCCAAATGATAATAAAGACAATACTTGTTCTCAGGCAATTTACACTTGCGGAAAGGATAGAGGCGTTCCAGCAATTTGAGGGTCTGATTAGCCGCACTCACATCTGGATAGGGGCCAAAATACTGACCACCATCCTTTTTTATCTGCCGTGTAATGAGGAGCCGTGGGTGGCGTTCCTTGGTAATCTTGATAAAAGGATAGGACTTGTCATCCTTTAGCATGATGTTATAGCGGGGCTTGTTTTCCTGAATCAGATTGATTTCCAACAAGAGGGCCTCGATATTGGAATCCGTTACGATGAATTCAAAGTCAGCAATTTCAGATACTAAGGCCTCCGTCTTGGTATCATGGGCACCACGAAAATAAGACCGCACCCGATTGCGCAGGTTTTTGGCCTTGCCCACATAGATAATCTTTCCGTACTTGTTTTTATGGAGGTAGCAACCCGGACTGTCCGGCAGCAACTCCAACTTATGCTTGATTAAATCGTTCATAGATCTATTATAGCAAATTTTCGGATAATCGAACTTATTCCACTCCATTGTACATAGTCTTTTAGTTTACTTTTAGTACTCGCTTCAAAGGTTTGGGGAACCTTTGAAGGCTGGAAATAGCGCGAACCAAGTTCGCTTCAAAAGCCGCAGGCATAACTTAATGCTTTCTAATTTCTAGGCATTGACCTGCTGAGGTACTTCGCTTTTTTTGTTTTCAGGCAAGGCGAGTTCAAACAATCCAGTGGAGTGTTTGAAGTTGGAAATAAGGAAACGGAGTTTCCTCTTACGTCGAAGTAATAAAAGAAAAACTAAACGACGATACTCGACTTCTTGGAATATATCCACATCCATACTACAAAAATATTGATAGAAACTATTGCTTTTGTACTAATTAAGCAGTATAATAAATGTAATTAATTGTATATATTATTCGAAGGACATTTGGAATACGGCTTGGACTACCTATCAAGCCCCTACTTTTAGTTCACGAATAACAAGGAGGTTACTATGATACAATTTGACCATATCACAAAAACATACGGCGAAACAATCGCGCTTGATGACCTAAATTTGACAATTGAAAGTGGCGAGATTTTCGGTTTAATTGGTCACAATGGGGCAGGAAAAACAACGACAATCAGTCTATTGACTTCGATAATCGAAGCCAGTTATGGAACTATCTCTGTTGATGGTTTAAACCTAGAGGAGAACCGCGATGAAGTCAAGAAACGGATAGCCTATGTTCCAGATTCGCCAGACATCTTCCTACACTTAACAGCATTTGAATACTGGCACTTTATGGGCAAGGTCTATGGTGTAGAAAAGGATACAGTTGATGACCGTATCGCTAAACTATCTAGTCTATTTGATATGACAGCGCGCCAGCATGAGCCTATTGATAGTTTTTCACACGGTATGCGTCAGAAAACCATTATTATTGGTGCATTGATCCCTAACCCTGATATTTGGATTTTGGATGAACCCCTAACTGGACTGGACCCTCAAGCTTCTTTCGACCTAAAACAAATGATGAAAGAACATGCTCAATCTGGTCACACCGTTCTATTTTCTACACACGTCCTTTCAGTGGCTGAACAACTCTGTGACCGCATTGCTATTCTCCGAAAAGGGCAACTCATTTTCGTAGGAAGTCTAGATGAACTCAAATCACAGTATCCAGATAAAGATTTGGAGACCATCTATTTGGAATTAGCTGGACGCCAACAAGTGAAGGCAGGTGAGGAAGAATGAGTAAATCCATCATTTGGGAACTAGTAAAGATTAATATTCTTTATTCCAATCCTCAACTTCTAGCTTCCGTCAAGAAGAAACAAAGCAAGCGCAAAGACGCCTCCTTTTCAGCCTATAAAAGTGTCCTCTTGCAACAAGTATTTATGGTTTTGAGTTTCGGACTCCTCTATTCTGTCTTTTTCATGGGAGTAGATTATAGTCAGTCCATCGGTTTCTTTTCTCTGCAACTAGCGCTCTTTACCATTATTGCCATTGTCTACGGTTTTACAGGTTTCTTCTCCGTTTTCTACGATAGTAAGGATACAAAGTTGTATTTAGCACTTCCCCTGAAGCCACAAGAAGTCTTTCTGGCTAAAATCCTCTCTGCACAAGGGATGGTCTTACCCTTCCTCATGCCGTGTCTGTCTTTACTTCTGATTACTTACTGGCAAATTGGCGGTCCGCTCCTCGCCTTAGCTTCCATTCCTTCCTTTTTGATTCTCTGGATTTTAGTTAATTTAGTCAATCTGATCATCATGCACTTTGTTGGGGAAGTTCTGACAAAAAGCCCTCGTAAAACATTGATTTCTACAATCCTGATGACAGGTTCTTCCTTGCTGGCTTTTGCTGCACTCATGTTCCTGCAATCTCAGCAGACCGTTTCACTCGAATCTGGTGGCTTTGTTGATTTTCCTATCATACCTATATTTGCTGGATTCCATTACTTGGTCAGCCATACTATCTCACTAGAAACACTCCTTCATTTTGGACTTCCTCTCATTTTGATGATTGGACTTATTGTGTTTGCGTTTAAAACTGTCATTCCCAACTACTTTAATCAAGTTTTGGCGATTGAAAATGCTTCGACAAAACGGACCAATAATGCTAAATCTACCAAGATTCCTAGCAATCTCAATCAGGCTTTAGTGAAACACCACCTATCTACTCTTAAAGATAGCAACCTCATGGTCCAAACCATGATACAACCAATCATTATGGGAGTGGCGCTTTTTCCAAGTTTTAGCCGTTTCACAGAGAATGGTGGTCTGAGTTCAGTTGAATGGGATTTCTTTGGTATTGCTCTATTAGCTGGATTCTTGCTTGGCAGTCTATTTGCTGGTTCTACAACCTTCATCGGGGTGGCCATGTCATTGGAGAAGGAAAATTATCATTTCATCCGAACACTTCCTATAAGTTTCAAAAAATTTATCATCCAAAAATTCTGGGTATTGGCTGCCGTGCAATTTGCACTACCGACTCTACTTTACTTTGCTTTGGCGCTAGGTTTCATGAAAGTCAAATTCATTCTAGCATTCTTCTTTACAGTCGGCATCATTATCTCAGCCCTGCTAACTGGTCAGATTTATTACTGGCGTGACCAACGACTCCTCATGCTCAACTGGCAAAATAGTAACCAGTTATTTGGTCGCGGAGCGGGTCAGTGGTTGATTGCTGGCTCGATCATAGGAACAATGTTTCTCGGAGCCATTATTCTAGTTGTCAGCATCATATTAGCTGGCACTATTGGTGCAGCTTATGTAAGCTCAGCCTTGATGACCTTACTATTTGTTCTATCTGCTGCTCTTCAACTTTATATCTACAAAGCTTATTGGCAAAAACTAAAATAGATTGGACAACGTCCAATCTATTTTAGTTTTCTGCGTAATATTCCTGACCGTAGCCTTCTACTTCAGCATTGATTTGCCAAGAGATACCAAACTTGTCTGTTACATTACCATAGGCAGGAGACCAAGGAACTGCTTGAAGTTCCATATTGATAGCAGTTGCATCTACGGATAACTTGCTGTATAGTTCCTGCGCTGTCTCAGCATCGTCTGTGATAAGCGCAACTGTAATATTGTCACCTACTGTATAAGGCATTTCTGGGTTGTTGTCTGACAACATAAAACGCTGACCGTTCAAACGAAACTGTGCATTCATCACGTAATTTTCTAGTTCAGCAGGGCAGTCTGGTAAGAAATCTTTAAATAGATTTACTTGCTCAACTGTTGCCCCAAGAGCATTTTTATAAAACTCGATGGCTTCCAAACCATTACCATTAGTAACCAAGTATACTTCCATTGCTTTAAGCATGATGGACCTCCAAAATTATGATGGTTTATTATATCACGAGTTAGTTATACGGACAAATTTTTCGACTTATTTCTGACTAAATGTAAAATTAATAATCTCCACCTGGTACACCAAAATATTCTTCCAAGGTCAAGCCTGAATTGTAAATATCTGTCGCTTCTTGACCAATATATCGCACATGCCAGGATTCTGCCATATAGCCTGTGCTGGATTCTTTTCCTGGAAGATAGCGGACAATAAAGCCATATAGATGCGCATTCGTAGCCAACCACTGAGAAGCATTGGGTTCTTCTAATAAACTACCACTTGTATCCAATAAATCAAAGGCTAATCCTGTCTGATGTTCACTATATCCAGCTCTTGCAGAATACGTATCTGCTGCTGCTTGTCCTTCCTGATTTACATAAGACTGGTAGAGACTTGCCTGAGTTTCATAGGAACGAAATCCACTGTAGTTATTGGAGATACCAAATCCTAGCGCCTGCATATCTGCTATTAAACGTTGAAAAGCTGCTAAGGCTTCAGGATTTTCGCCCGGTGCATAATCAGCTGCAAGCGGATGCTTTTTATTAGCGATAATCACTTCACCATATTTTCCTTGTACACTATAATAGGAACCGTTAAAATTTACCTGAGTCTCTGTACTTGTTACTTCTTGATTCGTTTCCGCCGATGTAGAGCTACTTGTTGACTGCTCCGAAGTTGTTGAAGTAGACTGACTTGAAGTAGTCGAAATAACTGTTGACGAATTCTTTGTAGTATTGGTCTGATCCGGCTTTTGATGACATGCTGCTAGTAACAGCATAGTCGGCAAGCATAATAGAATAGTACGTTTCATTATCATCACTCCGTTCTCTTATAATTATGTCTATTGTAGCACAATCATAAAACTCCGTCTAATGACGGCTTATGATTTTAACTACTATTGATATTTTTAGTGTTCATTGAATTTCTCTCGATTCTTTTCCTTCAAATAGTGGCATTCCTGATAACATACGTGTCATAAATAGAAACACCAGCCTTTCGACTGGTGGACATATATGATGTTAAATACCTGTATTCACAAGTAAAGTAATTTACATACAAAATAGTTTTTTAGGAAATACTGACTGTATTTTGAAAAATCAGTATTAGCTAGAGATACTGATACTCAATGAAAATCAAAATCAGACTAGGCGACGCAGATGCAGATAGAACTGAAGTTCATCAAATCAAGTCAACAACGTCTGATTTTGATTTTCGAAGAGTATGAACTGTAAGTACAGCTGAGATACCTCAGCAATAGTCCCGACCAAACACTATTGTTGATTTTTAGATGACATACCATTTTTTAGGATGTCTTCTACCTTCACATCCGGTTTATTATTTAGCACTCCTAAAAATACAAGAATACTAAGGATGATACAAATCGTCTGCTCGATTTGGTTTAAGGTACGACTACATTCAATATTAAAATAACAAAATAGGACATTATCAACGAGCATCAATACCAGCGAAATGAGTCCAATCCAAAACATATGTTTTTTTAAACGATTCTTTATTTGTTTCATATCTATACTCCTTTTTGATGTATAAAAATACATTTTAACATAAATAAACCGTCAATTCAAAAAAATATGGGATAAAAAATATGATAAAGCAATCGAAAGAGACCATGTAGCAAAACTAATTCAAATGACTAAATATCCGCACAATAAAACGGATGATGATACCGAGTTGATAGAAACTATGTATCATCATCCATTTGTCAGCTGTAGGGAGAAAGAAATTTTATCCGATTAGCTTGATGTCCGTTCTTCTCATTGTTTACCCTGCAATAAACAATGAGAAGAAACTTGTACCAACCATATCCGCAAGAGCATGTCCTAAGAAATATGGCAATAAATTATCATTTTTCTTTGTGTACATGCAGTAATAGAAAAGGCCGAAGGCTACACCAATAACAAGAGCAGATACCATTCCTTGATAGGTATGGAAAGATATACGGACAATTGTTGAAAAGAGTAAGACCAGCGAACGCTTTTTCTTATCTGTACTCAACAATAAGCCTAAGAAAAAGAACTCTTCATAGAAGCCGTTAAACAAGGAATAGATAACTGTGCTGTAGTCAACCGCTAGGAAACGGTTGAGCACTGTCATGATATTCCAGTCATAGTAAGGCAAGTATCCGAGGAAATTATACCCACCAGACAGACCTGGAATATATGAAAAGGCTGTAAATGCCAAATCGCTAATCAGACCAGCACCGATAAAAATCAGTGGTCCCCAGAGCAAAACTCTCCACTCTAATTTTACTTTTAGCTGCTTGAAATCATAATTCCGAATCAATAAATACACCAGGGCAAACAGGAATAATTTTCCTTGATTGGCTAGAGCCCACCAATTATCGGCTGGACTAAACGACAGAACTCCTGTTTCAACGTTTTTTGTTGCGGAAAATGAGGCTATCCATTGCATGGTTGAGGTATAAATAGCATTACCACATAAAATCGTTGTGATAATAATCAAATCTATCCAAGTGAGTTCTTTTAGGGGCTTTGTTGGACGAATGCGTCTCAGTAAGCTTTTCACTTTTTCCTCCTTATAGTGTATTTTTTATTACAAATATACGAAAAATCTTATAGAATTTTTAAAACATTCTATAGTAAGTCTAATAATTCTTGATAGCTACTAATTGTATAGGTTGGAACTGCCTTACTATTATTTATCATATGAGTCGGATTGTACCAAACAGTATCCATGCCAGCATTATTGCCGCCTTGAATATCTGCTGTCAAACTGTCTCCAATCATTAAGGCTTGGTCAAACTGAAAACCTGCAATCTGCTCTGCTATTTTTTCATAAAAATCAGCCGCAGGCTTTTGCGTCCCCATCTGCTCAGAAATAAATACTTCTTTAAAATACGATTGAATCGGTGAGTGAAGCAAGCGATTTTCCTGTATATAGGTCACGCCATTGGTCGCTGCATAAATCTGGTAGCCTCGGTGTGTCAATTCCTGCAAAAGCTTATCTGCACCTGTAAAAATTTGTCCCTGCCGCCCAATAAATTCTTGGTAGCGCAAGGCCATCTCCCTTCCATCAACTTGCCGACCAAAGTGGGCAAAGGTCCGTGAAAAGCGGGTGTTTATTAGCTCTTTCTTTGTAATGTTCCCTTTTTCCAAATCCTTCCACATGCCTTGATTTAGAGGGCGATAGACATCTTTAAAAGCTTGAATATCTTCAACCTCCATAGCTGTCAAAAACTGGGTTAAGGCTACTTCTTCTCCACGGCTAAAATCAAGAAGAGTATGGTCAAGATCAAAGAGTAAGTGTTTGTATTGCAAGATGATAGGCCCTTTCTAAGCAGAAACTACTGAAACGATGTCAGGCAGTATGTCTAAAGTATACCACAGTTTCTAAAAAAATAGCTCCGTGTCCTAGACTCTATTATACTGTTTTTCAGATTTCATACTCTTTAAAACGTTGTCAACTTGCCTCGATGAGTGAAAAGCTCCTGTGGAGCTTTTTAGCCTGTTGCCTTGAAATAAGAAAGCAACAGAGTTCGATTATCGGCTTCGTTTCCTAGGCTACTTTTGATTTTTATTGAGTATCAGCAGCCCTGGATACACCCATTTCCTCATCATATTATACAAGAACTAGTTTATTAAAGCAAAAAGACGAGGACTCGCAGAAAAAGGCAATCGTAGTAGCTTTAACTACACACGATTGCCACTGGTTGGCTTAAAACCCTCGAACCTTCTCAATTTTGAAGGAATACTGGTGCCAAAAGCCTATAAAAAACATTTCCTTGCGAATCTTATTAATTCGTTTGACGAGGTTCAATAGTTACCTCGCGTCCTGCCAACGAAGCTGGTTCACCAAGATACCAAGTTTTAGCGTAATAGTTCTTCATGACTGCTACCAGAGGGAAGGAAGAGTTGGTATTTTGTGGATTTGTTACTTCTGTAACCAATTCATAGGTTGTCAGACCATCACTGCTAGGATTATCTATATAATATAGTTGTTTAGTTTTTATTTGATGTATGATAAAATAGACTTATGACTTACGGAATTGATTTTAGAAAACGCGTTATTGCCTATGTCCAATCAGGACACACAAAAAAGGAAACCTGTGACCTATTTGGTATTGGAACCGATACCTTGTACCGTTGGGAGACACAGCTGAAAAATGAAGGACATCTGAATCGTAAACCACGAGCTCGTAGTCCTCGCAAACTTCC
>NZ_JAOTGJ010000028.1:0-27770 GCF_044427225.1 Streptococcus sp. 2022WUSS037
ACAATGGTAGAAGTTCTTTTATTTCCAACCTTAATATCTTTGATAATGGCATAATTGATTGTATTTTTAGATACTGATTTTTTAACTCTCATAGATTCGCACCTCACTCTATTATATCACAGTACGAAAAAAGTACGCAATAAATATGTGCAAGAATTTGACAAAAAAATAGCATCACATCAACGTTTGTGGCACTTTTGTGTCATTCAAACTGTCAAATTCCCGGGTGGTGATTTTGATATTCCTCGTCTCTGTTACCTGTCTTTATTTGCTATTGTTGAACATACTATCTTGGGCGAATAAGTATCGTCAGAAGCAGGTGGAAAAAGAGCTGGCAGATGAACTCGAATAAGCAATGGAGTTCTTATCCCCGCTCTGCCATTGTCCTAAAAAATAAAATTTTATAAAATTCCTTGCAAAAAAACGAACCTTTGTGTTACAATACCAAAAGCGTAGGTTTTTAAACTCATCCCGTGAGGTGAGAAAGACAACAGGAAAAATTATTAAGGGCCTATGACTATGTATATTTAGAAAGTCTGGGTCTTTTTGTGTACCCAGAATGGGAGATTTATGAGTACAAAAGCCAATCTTTTGTTTGATGTCCATGAGAAACCAGCCCCGCTTCAAGGGATTTTGTTGAGTTTCCAGCACGTGTTCGCTATGTTTGGTGCGACGATTTTGGTGCCGCTGATTCTCGGTATGCCCGTGTCCGTCGCCCTCTTCGCATCAGGTGTCGGAACCTTGATTTACCAAGTAGCGACACAGTTTAAGGTACCAGTTTACCTAGGGTCTTCCTTTGCCTATATCTCAGCTATGGCCCTCGCTATTAAGGAAATGGGCGGTGATGTGTCGGCAGCTCAGACTGGTATTCTCTTCGTCGGCTTGATTTATGTGCTGATCGCTGCACTTGTCAAAGTTATCGGTACTAAGTGGATCGACAGCCTCTTGCCACCGATTGTCATCGGACCGATGATTATCGTCATCGGTCTAGGTCTTGCTAACTCTGCCGTGACTTCGGCAGGCTTTGTCGCAGACGGTGATTGGAAAAATATCGTCGTGGCGATTGCAACCTTCTTGATTGCGGCTTTTGTCAATACCAAAGGGAAAGGCTTCGCCAAGATTGTTCCTTTCTTGATTGCCATTATCGGTGGTTATGTGATTGCCATCTTCCTTGGCCTGGTTGACTTTACACCCGTTCTGGAAGCGGCTTGGTTTGAATTACCAGGTTTCTACCTACCATTTGAAACAGGTGCCTTCAAGTCGTACAATTTCTACTTCGGTCCAGAAATGATTGCTATCTTACCAATTGCTGTTGTAACAGTAGCTGAGCATATCGGTGACCACACTGTTCTCAGCCAAATCTGTGGTCGCCAGTTCTTGAAAGATCCAGGTCTCAGCCGTACCTTGATTGGTGATGGTGTGGCGACTGCTGTATCTGCCTTTATCGGCGGACCTGCTAACACGACTTATGGTGAAAATACAGGGGTTATCGGTATGACTCGCATCGCATCAGTATCCGTTATCCGTAACGCAGCCCTAATTGCCATTGCCTTCTCATTCTTGGGTAAATTTACAGCCCTTATCTCAACTATTCCAAGTGCTGTACTTGGTGGTATGTCGATCTTACTTTACGGTGTTATCGCCTCAAACGGTTTGAAAGTTTTGATTGAAAGCCGTGTTGACTTCGGTCAAGTCCGCAATCTGATTATTGCAAGCTCTATGCTGGTATTGGGCCTCGGTGGTGCAGTTCTCAACATCGGTGCCATCACCCTGTCAGGAACAGCCCTCTCAGCCATTGTAGGTATTATCCTCAATATTATCTTGCCAAAAGCAGAAAAGGCAGAGTAAATTTGAAAATAGCAGAAAGTCAGCTCTAGCTGGCTTTTTTTAGAAAAATAGCAGAGCAGCTCAGCTATTTTTCAAATCAGTTGACAAAAGAGATATTCCTTGATAGAATAAATGAGGTCCAAAAAGGACAAATCTAGCTTTTTCTTGGTTACAGGTCGCCAACCTGTCACTCGGATTTAGCTCAAAACAAAGGAGAACATATCATGGCAATCTCAAAAGAGAAAAAAAATGAAATCATGGCACAATATGCTCGTCATGAAGGCGACACAGGTTCAGTTGAAGTTCAAGTAGCAGTACTTACTTGGGAAATCAACCACCTTAACGACCACATCAAACAACACAAAAAAGACCACGCAACATACCGTGGTTTGATGAAAAAAATCGGTCGCCGTCGTAACTTGTTGGCATACCTACGCCGCACAGACGTAAACCGTTACCGTGAATTGATTCACTCACTCGGACTCCGTCGTTAATTAGCAGGTATAGAAAAAGCACAGCACCAGTATCTTGTATACTGAGCTGTGTTTTTTTGTTTTTTCACTATAGTATGTATTGCTTGCTCCATTCGGTAGAGCCTAGGGGATTTACTTTTGTAGGGGGGGGCGTCAGATGGTCTACCTGATTGCTTGTGTAAGATGTTTTGTTTGTTCTAAGATAGCTGTGACTTCTTGCTTATGATTCTGGATAAGTGCTAGGTAAAGCAAGTCGGTTAGGAAAAGTGAGTTGCTTCGTGATGTAATAGCGCCGACTCGAAGTTCATGCTCATGTCGTGGGATTCTAAATGTAATATCGGCTAAATCTGCTAATTGATTCTTACCAGTTCCAGTGATAGTTATCGTTGAAACCCCATTTTTTTTTGCAAAACGAAGAGGCTCTACGATTTCTTTTGTCATTCCACTATAACTAATTCCGATTGCTAAGTCACCGTTTCTAGCAGTTGCAATATTAGCCATCTGAATATGTGTATCTTGTGCAAAAATACATGTTTTACCAATTCTACTCAGCTTGTAGTAAAAGTCACTGCAAACAATACCTGATGCCCCAACTCCAAATAAATAAATTCGAGAAGCGCTTTGTAATAATGTTACGGCAGCTTCTAATTCTTCCAAGTTTAGAAAACTGACGGTTTGTTGATTTGAAATTGTTATTGAATGAATTAATTTAGTAGAAATATCGTCAATCGAATCTGATGGTGTGAAGTGAGCATTAAGTAAATCATCATATTTCGATTTGGCTATCTCTATCTTTAACTTATTAAAGTTAGAATAGCCCATTTTTTTACTGATTCGACTGATTGTAGCTGTTGATACTCCGGCGTTATCGGCTAATTGATAGATATTCATTGTTTCAATACGATGGATGTTCTCTTCAATATAATCCAATAATTTGTTTTCGGTAGGGGTTAAATTCTCTATAGAGTGATTTAAAATATTTCTATTCATAATGATTTCCTTCTAACACATTTTGTTACAAAGTTTCTTTTATTTCAAAAAAATATTGAAATAATAATTCACAAGTTGTATAATATGATTATAGCAAACGTTTACAAAAAAAGAAAGGAGAATAAGATGGATATTGAACGATTGAATACAGAGCAGTCCAATCCAGACTCATTTGCTATTGAGACAATGTCTATTGGTGAGATCACCGCCTACATTAATCGTGAAGATGGCCTGGTTGCTTTAGCTATACAACGTGTATTGCCGCAAATTAATGCAGTAATAGAAATAGTCGTTGATTGCTTGAAAAAGGAGGGCAGACTGATCTATATCGGAGCGGGAACCTCAGGAAGGCTAGGTGTTTTGGATGCTTCGGAATGTCCGCCGACTTTTGGAGTTTCTCCAGATTTAGTACAAGGACTTATTGCTGGAGGAAATGGGGCTGTACGTGCCGCCAAAGAGGGTGCAGAGGATAACCGAGCAGCTGCTGTAGAGGATCTGCAACAAATTGGTATATCAGCTAAGGATGTGGTTATCGGGCTTGCCGCTTCAGGCAGGACTCCATATGTCCTTGAGGCAGTCACATATGCTCGTGAAATTGGAGCTAAGACGTCCAGTATTTCCTGTGTACAAGATGCGGAAATCTCCCAATTGGTAGATGCTCCGATTGAAGTATTAGTTGGACCAGAGGTTGTAACGGGGTCTAGTAGAATGAAAGCTGGGACAGCTCAAAAAATGATTCTGAATATGATTTCTACCACCTCAATGATACAGCTAGGAAAAGTTTTTCGAGGATATATGGTAGATGTGCAACCGACCAATCAAAAACTGATTCAAAGAGCTAAAAGAATTATTTGTGAAACAACCGGATGTACAGAGAAGGAGGCGGAACAAATTTTTCAACAAGCCAACCAAGACGTGAAATTAGCCATCTTGATGCAGTTAAGTCAACTTGATCAAATAGAGGCAAAAAAACTTCTGAAAAACTATCATAATCACGTTCCATTCGCAATTCAATCAATTTTGGATAAGGAGAATTAAAATGAAAAATACGAAAGACGTTGCAAAGCAAGTTCTTGAAAATGTTGGTGGCAGGGAAAATATCCTAGGGAATGCAGTTTGTATGACACGACTTCGTTTACAGTTACGAGATGACAAGCTGGTTCACCTTGATAGTCTCAAAAACATAGAAGGTGTTTTGGGAGTTGTTGAGGCAGATACACTTCAAATTGTTTTTGGGCCTGGAACAGTGACAAAGGTTGGCCAAGCATTTTCAGAACTGACAGGTATATCATTGGGAAGTGTTGAAGAAGATTACACAACAGCGGATGTTGCTGCTACAAACAAAAGGATAAATAAAGAGAAGTACGACAAGCCAGTTCAACGATTCTTGCAAAAAATTGCTAATATTTTTATACCTATATTACCTGGAATAATTGCGGCAGGATTGATAAATGGGATTACAAATGTCATTAATGTATCAACCGGGAATGCTTTTGCAATGGAATGGTGGTATCAATGTATTAGGACTATGAGTTGGGGACTCTTTACTTTTTTGCCAATCTATGTTGGAATGAATGCGGCGAAAGAATTTAAAGGAAGTCCGATTTTGGGAGCAATGGCCGGAGCTATGTCTGTGGCGGTTCCTTCAATGCCTTTGTTGACAGTAGTGGATGACAAATCAATTTTATTACCTTTTGTGGACAAGGCATTCTCACCTAGTGCAGGCGGTTTGCTAGCGGCTCTATTTGTTGGGATTTTCTTTGCATTTCTAGAAAGAAATATCCGAAAATATATGCCAAGTTTTTTAGACACTTTTTTGACTCCTCTTTGTACAGTAATATTGGGTGGACTGGTTGCTTTGGTAGTCATTCAGCCTCTTGGAGAAGTGTTAACGACAGCTATTTATAGTGGATTAAATTTTGTATATGAGAAGCTAGGTATAGTAGGTGGGTATATTTTGTCAGCAGGCTTCTTACCATTGGTATCAGTTGGACTACACCAAGCATTGACTCCAATACATGTTTTGTTGAATGATCCGTCTGGGCCAACAGGTGGTATCAATTATCTCTTGCCTATTTTGATGATGGCAGGTGGTGGACAAGTCGGGGCTGGTTTAGCACTCTTTTTGAAAACGAAAAATAAAAAATTGAAACAACTAACACGCGATTCTATTCCAGTCGGAATCTTGGGAATTGGTGAACCGATGATGTACGCCGTCACTTTGCCTTTGGGCAAACCTTTCCTAACCGCTTGTTTAGGTTCAGGTTTTGGCGGAATTTTGGCAGTGTTATTCCATTTAGGGACTGTATCTCAAGGAGTTTCTGGTTTGTTTGGACTGTTAATCATGGTACCTGGAAGCCAACTGCAATTTGTTATAGCGATGTTGGCTGCATATGTAGGTGGTTTTGTACTAACTTGGTTCTTTGGTGTGGATGAAGATAGAATTGAGACCGTATATGGAAGTTAATGATTTCTTCAGTCGTTTTGGTTTTTCACTCTATTTATCTAACTCATTTGCTGATTCGGAAAAGTGGTTTATAGAATATCAAAATGCAGGATTTTCCTTTGTTTTCTCTTCGCTTAATATAAATGAAGAAGAGAAGGGAGACGAAAAGATACATCATATAGTAACAAAATGCCAACGAGAGGGACTGACGTTGATTGTGGATATCAATCAAGAAAGTTTGGAACGATATGGGAAAGAAGGGTTAGAAAGGCTAGGTATTAAAGCGCTAAGAATTGATGATGGAATTTCTATTGAAGTCATGAAATCATTGTCGGAAGACTTTTTACTAGTCTTGAATGCTTCTACTTTGTCAGATGATTTTTTAAGGAAGATGATGGACGTTGGTATTGAGAAAACAAAAGTTTTGGCATGTCATAATTATTATCCTAAGCCTTATACAGGTTTAGGGGGAAGTAGTGTTCGTGATCTAAATAATCGGCTACACTCTTGTGGAATAAAAGTCATCACCTTTATTCCTGGAGATAACAAGCGCTTTCCGCTTTTTGAAGGACTTCCAACCGTTGAAGAACATAGATCGTTGCCTCCAATTCAAGCCGCACTCGATTGTTTGATGTGTTGTGAAAGTGATTATGTTTGTATTGGGGATAATGCCTTATCGAGTGCTTCATTAGAACGATTTTCATATTTGACAAAGGGTGTAATAGCTCTATCAGCGCAGGTTCCAAAGCAATTGAAAGGAATGAATTTTGAAAATAGAATTGATGCCAGTGAATATGTCATACGTGCTAGCCATTCAAGGGAACAGTTAAAAGGATATGCAATTCAAGGGCCAGCAAGTCATCGGAAACGAGGAGATATTGTTCTTGCTAATGAACGGTTTCTTCGCTATCAATCAGAACTAGAAATTTGTTTGGTCGACCTGCCTCAGGACGACCGCCAGATGGTGGTTGGTTTTGTCCATAAAGAAGATATCCCTTTGTTAGATTTTGTGAAACATCCATTTCATTTTACCTTTATATAAAACGAATACTCGGTCTGAGAACTGAATAATCGGTAGCATAAAAACCTCCAAGCAGTGTGAATCGGCTGTTTTCTCATGTCCCATTATGGAAGTGTAGCACTCAGAAAAGCTGGACTTTTCTGAAATCAAAGACTTTGTAGAGGATTATTGATTGATTTTTTGAGATATAAAGATTACAATAAAGAAAAATATAAAGAGGTACCATCTTATGGCCTTAACAACTAAAAAGAAATTGATTAACTTTCAATCAGAAAAATCACTTGTAGAAGAAGCAAAAGAGGTCTTGGCAAGTCAAAATATGACCATGACACAAGCCCTCAACCTGTTTCTCAAAAATATTGTAGTAACAGGAGAAATTGGGCTTAAAAGTGAAGAAGAACTGGAAAAAGAGCGACTATTTGCCGAACTGCAAGCAGAAGTGATGAAAAATGTAGCTGAAATGAATGCGGGCAACTATCTATCATTGGACGAAATGGAGACCAAGCTCTTTGGATAAGTACCAAGTAAACCTACCTCTAGCTATATATGAGGAACTAGCTGACATTCGCAGCTACATTAGGGAAGAACTAAAAAGCCCTGATGCTGCGGACAAAAAGATCCAAGAACTCATCGCAGGACTGAGAAGTCTTGAAATCTTCCCAGAGCGAGGTTTTAATGTAGATGAACGCTCTAAAAAAGGACCGCTAGTCCCAGGTCAGCTGACACGAGGACTACCAATCAAAAAGGACTATATAGCCCTTTATAACATTGATGAAGCACAAAAGATCGTAAACGTTCGCTATCTTGTCGCAAGCAAGAGCGACTATATGAGATTGTTCAAATAGAATACATAAAAGAACACTCAGAAAAGCTGGGTGTTCTTCGTTTGATTGAAGAGTATTCGATTCGTTCGGTTGTTTATATAGCAGGTTAGATTTTCCCTCAAATTCCTTCCTCATTTCCCCACATTTTCCATCAAATATGATAAAATAAGAAGTATGCGTGGTTTTGTGCAAAAGAGAGTGAAACAAGTTTGTTTGATTGTCTTTTGTAGAAAACACGCAAGAAAAATTTCAGAAAAAATAGGAGACAATTCATGTCAAAACAAGTATTTGAAACGGTTTTTGCTGGTAAGAAATTGGTCGTTGAGACTGGCCAGGTTGCCAAACAAGCCAATGGTGCGGTTGTTGTTCGCTATGGCGACTCAACAGTCCTTACAGCGGCAGTTATGTCCAAGAAAATGGCGACGGGTGATTTCTTCCCGCTCCAAGTCAACTATGAAGAGAAAATGTACGCCGCAGGGAAATTCCCAGGTGGCTGGATGAAGCGTGAAGGCCGTCCGTCAACTGATGCGACCTTGACTGCTCGTTTGATTGACCGCCCAATCCGTCCAATGTTTGCGGAAGGCTTCCGTAACGAAGTTCAAGTCATCAACACAGTGCTTTCTTACGATCCAGATGCCTCTGCTCCAATGGCAGCCATGTTTGGTTCTTCATTGGCATTGGCAATCTCAGACATTCCTTTCAACGGTCCAATCGCAGGTGTCCAGGTCGGCTATGTCAATGGTGAACTCATCATCAACCCTGATAAGGCTCAGATGGAAGAGTCCCTCCTTGACTTGACAGTAGCTGGTAACAAGGACGCTATCAACATGGTAGAGTCTGGTGCTAAAGAATTGTCAGAAGACATTATGTTGGAGGCACTCCTCAAAGGTCATGCGGCTATTCAAGAACTCCTTGATTTCCAAAATCAAATCGTGGCAGCAGTTGGCAAGGAAAAGGCAGATGTGGAACTTCTTCAAGTGGACCCAGAATTGCAGGCTGAGATTGTCGCAGCTTACAATGACGATTTGAAAAAAGCGGTGCAGGTAGAAGAAAAATTGGCTCGTGAAGATGCGACCAATGCCGTTCGTGAAACCGTCATCGCAGCCTACGAAGAAAAATACGCTGAACACGAAGAATTTGACCGCATCATGCGAGATGTCCATGAAATCTTGGAACTCATGGAGCACGCAGAAGTTCGTCGTTTGATTACAGAAGACAAGGTCCGCCCAGACGGTCGTCGTGTCGATGAGATTCGTCCGCTGGATGCAGAAGTGGACTTCTTGCCAAACGTTCATGGCTCAGGTCTCTTTACTCGTGGTCAAACGCAAGCTCTTTCTGTCTTGACCTTGGCTCCAATGGGTGAAACTCAAATCATCGACGGATTGGACGACGAGTACAAGAAACGCTTCTTGCACCATTACAATTTCCCACAATATTCAGTTGGTTCAACTGGTCGCTATGGTGCACCAGGTCGTCGTGAGATTGGTCACGGTGCCCTTGGTGAGCGTGCTCTCGAGCAAGTTCTACCTAGCTTGGAAGACTTCCCTTACGCTATCCGCTTGGTAGCAGAAGTTTTGGAATCAAACGGCTCTTCATCGCAGGCTTCTATCACAGCTGGTACCCTTGCCCTTATGGCAGGTGGTGTGCCAATCAAGGCACCAGTTGCAGGGATTGCCATGGGTCTGATTTCAGACGGTACCAATTACACCGTCTTGACCGATATTCAAGGTCTTGAGGATCACTTTGGCGACATGGACTTTAAGGTGGCGGGAACCCGTGACGGTATCACAGCCCTTCAAATGGACATCAAGATTGACGGTATCACACCGCAAATCTTGGAAGAAGCCTTGGCACAAGCTAAGAAAGCACGTTTTGAAATCCTTGATGTCATCGAAGCGACGATCCCAGAAGTTCGTCCTGACTTGGCACCAACTGCACCGAAGATTGACACTATCAAGATTGATGTGGACAAGATCAAGATTGTTATCGGTAAGGGTGGCGAAACGATTGATAAGATTATTGCAGAAACTGGCGTGAAAATTGATATCGACGAAGACGGTCTTGTGGCGATCTTCTCACCAGTTCGCGATGCGATTGAGCGGACCAAGGAAATCATCGCAGGTCTTGTTCGTGAAGCAAAAGTGGATGAAGTCTTCCAGGCAAAAGTCGTTCGTTTGGAGAAATTCGGTGCCTTTGTCAACCTTTTTGACAAGACAGATGCTCTGGTCCACGTTTCTGAAATGGCTTGGACTCGTGTTAATAAACCAGAAGACCTAGTTGAAATCGGCGATATTGTCGATGTTAAGGTCATCAAGATTGATGATAAAGGACGCATTGACGCTTCTATGAAGGCTCTTCTTCCAAAACCAGAAGGCTATGTGGAGCCAGAAAAACGCGAGCGTTCAGACAGACCACGCCGTCACAAAGACCACAAAGAGAAAAAAGATAACAACTTTGGTGAATTCAAATTCCACAAGGTTGAAAAGAAATAAGCTGAGTAGACAAGTTCGGTAGCGGGCTTGTCTTCTCGCTAGAAGGAGTGACTATGGGTTGGTGGAAGGACACCATTGAGATTGTAAAAGAAAAAGATCCGGCAGCACGGACGACCTTGGAAGTTCTTTTGACCTACCCAGGTGTCAAGGCCTTGGCTGCCCACCGTCTGTCCCATTGGATGTGGAAAAAAGGTTTTAAATTACTAGCTCGGATGCACAGCCAATTTTGGCGTTTTTGGACCAATATTGAGATTCATCCAGGTGCCCAGATCGAGCCAGGGGTCTTTATCGACCACGGTGCAGGTCTGGTCATCGGAGAAACCGCCGTTATCGAATCTGGTGTCATGCTATACCACGGAGTAACGCTTGGTGGAACAGGCAAGGATTGTGGCAAACGCCACCCGACCGTTCGAAAGGGTGCCCTTGTTTCTGCACACGCACAGGTTATTGGACCTGTTGAAATCGGAGAAAATGCCAAAGTGGGTGCAGCTGCCGTTGTCCTAGCCGATGTTCCAGCAGATGTGACAGTGGTCGGTATGCCAGCTAAAATTGTCCGTGTGCATGGTCAAAAAGATGAGAAGGTCATTCATGACATGGAAGGTGGCCGTGAACACTACACCACCAAATTGGCAGAGCTGAGAGAAGCCAGCCACCATTCGTCGCATTTGTAGGAAAGCCATGTATGGTAAGTCCTATGTGAGTTAGCCATAGAGAGGAAAAATAAGCATGATAATAGCAACGAATGTCCTAAATCCCAAGCAGCTATCCGCAGCAAAAACTCTGATAAGCACTGTACAATCCCATGACGGCACCTATCGTGCCCCTTACCTGTCAAATATGCTCAACTTTGACCCTGAAATGCCAGCTTTTTTCTTGGCTTATCAAGGCGAACAGTTGGTTGGACTCTTGCCGGTGTATGCCGATGATGAGGTTGTGGAGCTTGCGATTATTGTGCATCCAGCCTACCGCAGACAGGGGCTGGCACGCAAGCTCTATGATTGCTACCAGATGAAGACGGCTAACTATCCTATCGCTAGTGTGACCTTTCAGACCGAACGTGTCTTTCTGGACAAGCACCCAGATCTTGCGACAGCCTGGGACTTGGTAGAAGATACGGATACTGAGACATGGTTGGGTCGTGAACGAGTGCCTTATCAGCTCTCACAACAGATTGAACTCGTCGTGAGTTTGGCAAAACCTCAACATGCAGATGATATTGCACGTTTTCAGACACAGGTTTTTGATAGCGACCATGAGGTGGCTCTTCGTTACGCACGTGAGGCTATCGCTGATGCAAACAGCTTGCTTTATTTTTTGGAACATAACGGAGCAGTTATCGGTTCTTGCACAGTAGATATCTCGACTGATGATAACTACCTTTACGGTTTAGCTATCGCCTCAGACCAGCAACAAAAAGGTTACGGCACTTACTTAGTCAAAGCTGTCATCAATGACCTTATCACGAAAAACGACAAACCTTTTCAAATCGCCGTCGAAGATGACAACCTCATCGCTAAGCGGCTGTATGAAAATATCGGTTTTACCAAGCAGACACAAGTGGTCTACTTAGACCCGAAAGAAGGTTGATATGCTACTAGAAGAATTTGAACAAAGTCCTGCTGTCATTGAACCGACGGATAAGGCTATTCGTGGTGGCGGTGAGGTATGTGAGACCATGATTTTCTCTTTTAATGGGGAAATCGTAGACTGGGTCCGTCAGCTGCCTGAAAGTAGAGAAGGTGGCTACTTAGAAAGCATTAACGGTCGCCATCCTTGGTATATTTTGGAAAGAGATGGACTACGGATTGGGGTTATGTTGGCAGTCGTCGGTGCTCCCATGGCGGTTGGTCACTTGGAGGAACTGAAAGCCTGTGGCTTTGAGAATTTTATCGTTCTGGGTTCTTGTGGGGTGCTGGATAAGTCGCTTGCTGCGGATAAGATTATCCTTCCTAGCTCTGCTCTTCGGGATGAGGGGACTAGCTACCACTACGCTCCTGCCAGCGATGAAATCAGCTATGACTCTGCTTTGCTATTGACCATGGAAAAGGCCTTGGATCAAGCAGGAATCGAGCATGTGCGGGCCAAGGCCTGGACGACGGATGCTTTTTATCGGGAAACAGCTGCCAAGGTCAAGCGTCGCCTAGCCGCTGGTGCCATGGTGGTCGATATGGAAGCTTCTGCTATCATGGCCTGGGCAAACTTTCGTCAGGCCAAGGTCTATCAGTTTTTCTACACGGCAGACTATGTGGACCACCACAAGAATGAATGGGATGTCCGTCGAGAGGAACGGACGGCTGACAGTATGACCTTCTTTGAAGTGGCCATGGCGATTGCAAAAGGAGTAACAAATGAAAGCATTTAAAGGAAGTGACTGGCTCTATCCAGTCAATCTGGTGTTGGCCATTGTGTTGGCTGTTTTAAATTATAGCCAAGGGTCCTATGGGCTCGGTCATATCTGGTCTGCCCTGGCAATATTTTGGGTGATCCGACTGGTCTTGCTTTGGATCCAGCGGAAGAAAAAGTAGGAGTGCACATGATTAAAATTTACGATACCATGACTCGCAGTTTGCGTGACTTTGTGCCCTTGGAAGAGGGGAAAGTCAAGATGTATGTTTGCGGTCCGACGGTTTACAACTATATCCATATCGGAAATGCCCGTAGTGTCGTGGCTTTTGATACCATCCGTCGCTACTTTGAATACCGTGGCTTTGATGTAGCGTACATTTCTAACTTTACGGATGTGGATGACAAGATTATCAAAGCTGCTAATGAAGCTGGCATGACAACCAAGGAACTGTCTGATAAGTTTATCGCAGCTTTCAAGGAAGATGTGGCAAAGTTAGGTGTCAAACCAGCTACCAAAAACCCTCGTGTTATCGACTATATGGATGAAATCATTGAGTTTGTGCAGGTCTTGATTGACAAGGGGTACGCCTATGAAGCTTCTGGAGATGTTTATTTCCGAGTGGAAAAGGCTGAGAATTATGCTCGTTTGGCCAACAAAACTCTGTCTGACTTAGAAGCTGGGGCTTCTGGTCGTGTTGAGGGAGAAGGTCAACTCAAAGAACACCCCTTCGACTTTGCCCTGTGGAAAACTGCCAAGCCAGGCGAAGTTTCTTGGGAAAGTCCCTGGGGAGCAGGTCGTCCAGGTTGGCATATCGAGTGTTCGGTTATGGCGACAGAGATTTTGGGAGATACCATTGATATTCACGGTGGTGGTGCGGACTTGGAATTCCCTCACCATACCAATGAAATCGCCCAGTCTGAGTGCAAGACAGGTCAAACATTTGCCAACTACTGGATGCACAATGCCATGCTCAATATCAATGATGAGAAGATGTCTAAGTCCTTGGGCAATTTCCTGACAGCCCATGATATGTTGGAACAAATTGACGGTCAGGTCTTGCGATTCTTCCTATCGACCCAGCACTACCGCCGTCCACTCAACTACACTGAGAAAGCTATTTCAGATGCGGAAATCAATCTCAAATATCTAAAAAATACTTATACACAACCTGTGCAAAACTCTGTGGATAAGTCTCTTCTTGATCAGCATTTGGCAGCCTTTGAAGCGGCAATGGATGATGATTTCAATGCTGCAAATGGGATTACCGCTATCTTTGACTTTGCCAAATGGATCAACTCTGGCAACTACGATGAAACTGTAAAAGAAGCCTTTGGTAAAATGCTACAAGTGTTCGGTATTGTCTTTGAAGAAGAAGTATTGGACAGCGAGATTGAAGCCTTGATAGCAGAACGTCAAGCGGCGCGTGCCAATCGGGACTTTGCGACGGCTGACCGCATTCGTGATGAATTGGCGGCCCAGGGCATCAAGCTCTTGGATACCAAGGATGGTGTGAGGTGGACACGTGACTAAGGCAGTAGATGTCAATCTTATCAATGGTATTGCCCTGGCTTTTGAAGGGGATGCTGTCTATTCCATGTATGTCAGACGTCACTTGATTTTCAAGGGGCTGACCAAGCCCAATCAATTGCACGGAGAGGCTAACAAATACGTCTCGGCCAAGGCTCAGGCAAGCCTGATTTCTGCCCTCTTAGAAGCTCAGCTATTGACCGAAAAAGAGGAAGAAATCTACAAGCGGGGAAGGAATAGCCATAGCCATACCAAGGCCAAGAATGCGGATGTGGTCACCTATCGAATGTCCACAGGTTTTGAGGCGGTTTTGGGTTATCTGCACATGACTGAGCAGATGGAACGCCTGAATGAGCTGGTGGGCTGGTGTATTGACAAAATAGAAAGGGGATAAGATGAACGAGAAGGAACTTGCAGGTTGGTTTCCGCAGGCCAGGTTGTCGCGGGAAGCGGGCGAAAACACTCTGGCTCTGGGCGACGGTCGCTACCTGAATCTGGCGGATGCGGATTTGACAGAGCGGGAACGCTATCTCTTGTCCTTGTTGTCACATCCTCAAGAGCAGAAGCCGTCTAGCCCTTGGCAGTCCTACCTACAAGGTCAGGGCTCGCTGCCTCAGGTGGTTGAAGCTATTCAGTTTGTCCATGTCCATCTCTGGTCGCAGAAGGAAGCTCAGCTGGACGCTTGGCAGACCATGATGACCGACCTTTTGCCTAGTCAGGTGGCTCAAGTGCAGCTGACTGATCAGGACTACCTCTTTATCCTGGAGCAAGGCACGTGGATGGACTATCAAAGTCTTCTAGCAGACACCTTGTCGGCCTTGGAGTTCGACTTCGGTTTGCGATTAACTCTCTTGGTCGGCCAGGTATGGCCCCGTCAACTAGCAGACCACTGGTCCCAACTTTATCAAGCAGAGGCCGATCTCTTTGCTCAATGGCGGGCCCACTACCACCAATCGACTGTCCTCTCTTTTAGTCAACTTTTTCTTTGGGGACAAGGCAGAGCAGGCTTGGAGCTTGGTCTGATAAAAGCCAGTATGCTAGAGCTGATTGACCAGCAAGATATGCAGGACATCATTCTATCCCTATGGACAGAAGGAGCCGTGGTCACTAAGACTGCTCAGGTCCTCTATATCCACCGCAATACCCTTCAATACCGATTGGACAAGTGGCAGGATATGACTGGTCTCCAACTTAAAGACCTGACCGACTTGAGTTTCTGTTATCAAGTTTTATTAGATAGAATTTACTAATCTTTTGTGCAAGATGTACAAAAGATTTTTTTATTTTTGTTCACATTGACATGGAAAAGTAAAGCGTTTTCATTTATAATAAAAGCATCAAAGAAAGCGAGGATTGAACATGGTTCAATTGAATTTAAAAAATATCTACAAAAAATATCCTAACAGCGAGCATTACTCAGTTGAAGACTTCAACTTGGACATCAAGGACAAAGAGTTTATCGTATTCGTAGGTCCTTCAGGATGTGGTAAGTCCACAACTCTTCGTATGATTGCTGGTTTGGAAGATATTACAGAAGGGGAAGCATACATCGACGGCGTTCTCATGAACGATGTGGCACCTAAAGACCGTGACATTGCCATGGTATTCCAGAACTATGCCCTCTACCCACACATGACTGTATTTGACAACATGGCCTTTGGTTTGAAATTGCGTAAATACAGTAAGGACGAAATCAAAAAACGTGTGGAAGAAGCGGCACAAATCCTTGGTTTGACAGAATTCTTGGAACGCAAACCAGCTGACCTTTCAGGTGGACAACGCCAACGTGTTGCCATGGGTCGTGCCATTGTTCGTGATGCAAAAGTCTTCTTGATGGATGAGCCTTTGTCAAACTTGGATGCCAAATTGCGTGTATCCATGCGTACAGAGATTGCTAAAATCCACCGCCGTATTGGTGCAACAACCATCTACGTAACCCACGACCAAACAGAAGCCATGACCTTGGCTGACCGTATCGTTATCATGTCTGCAACTAAAAACCCAGCAGGTACAGGTACAATCGGTCGTATCGAGCAAATCGGTAGCCCAGAAGAGCTGTACAACCGTCCAGCCAACAAGTTTGTTGCTAGCTTCATCGGTAGCCCTGCTATGAACTTCTTCACAGTGACGCTTCAAGATGGTGTTCTTGTTGGAGATGGTTTCAAAGTGGGTCTTCCAGAAGGTCGTCGCAAGCACTTGGAAGAAAAAGGCTACAATGGTAAGAGCTTCACTCTTGGTATCCGTCCAGAAGACATCAAGGCTTCTCAGTTGGAATTGGATACTTACCCTTCTTCTATCGTAGAAGCAGAAGTAGTCGTTTCAGAGCTTCTCGGTGCAGAAACCATGCTTTACTCTAAGGTTGGAAACACTGAATTTGTATCTCGTGTCGATGCGCGTGATTATCACAACCCAGGCGATAAAGTCCGCTTGACCTTCAACCTCAACAAAGCTCATTTCTTCGATGATGCAACAAGCAAGGCTATCGTATAAATTTGTTCATAAAACACCTAACCGTCAGATGAAAATCTGGCGGTTTTTATGCTAACAATATATAATTGCTTGTTTTTTAGAGTTTGATTTCGTATAATAAGTGTAGATAAATCATATAGAGGAGGTCCCTATGAAGACACTACTTAGAAAAATTCGTTTGACAGCTCTTTATATCTTTCTTTACAATCTCATTTTGATTCTATCCATTTGGTTTGGGAAGGTGTCCACCAAGGAGGAATTCATCATTGCAGTCACAGGGAATGCGGTCATGATGGGCATATCTTTCGTGCATTTACACAATCAGGTATTGGATGAATTTCATGGAAAACTAGAAGAACCGTCGGTTTAAACTGACGGTTCTTTTTCTTATGTTAGTAATTGTAGTAGGTAGGTCATTGTTCCGAATTCGAATAAAATGTAGATTCCTAATATGATAAAAATGGTTGGAAGAATCATTTTTTCATATTTTTCTATGAATTCAGAAATGCTATGAAGACTTCCAAATTTTTCTGCTAGGTAGCAAATGGCGACTGTCTCTAGCAAGATCAGGCCAGCAGTTAAGAGTGTTTCTAAGGTACTTAAAGTTGTAAAATAGGGGGTAAATATTCCTAAATTATCTACTCCCGATGCTAATGAAATAAAAATGATAGATAGTAGTCCGATTTTGCTATCAGGAATCTCTGTCTCTGCTTCGTTTTCAAAAAGGATTCTAGCACCTAGTAGAATAGGGACGAAGCCGAGCAGACCAAGGATCCAGTCAGCTAGAAAAATATTGGCAACTTGGCTAAGGATTGAGCTTAAGAGAATGAGTATAAAACTAGCAAGTAGTTGTCCAAAATAGATTGTGCGTCTTTCACCTGATTTCTTTGCCCGTGAAAATAAAAGGAATAAAATTAAGAAATAATCGATACTTGTTGAAATACCAAGAATCAATGCATAAGTAATAATAGTCATGGTCCCTCCGTATAATATAGTAGTCATAGATATTTATTTACAGAGGCACATCAATTTTGAAAGATAGAAGTAAAAATTGCGATTCATTTTAATTTCCTTTTTCACTACCCTCATCTTCATCTTTATAAACTTCATAGAAATCAACCTTGAGGCGAATAAAGGCTTCCATATCGTGTAGGAGTTGGAAGAGGGTAGCACGGGTTTCAAATTCTTCTCGGGTTTGCGGCAGAGGTCGCTCGCGGAAGGTGGCATGGAAGAGTTCGATGTCCAGGAGCAGTTCCTTAGCGGAGTTTTCTCGGCTCAGTTGCTGGGCTGCTCGCTCGAAGAGGCTGGACAGGATGACATTTTCTCTGCCTTCCAGTAAACACTTGTTGATATTTCCTGCCATGGTCCGTAGGATTTTGTTTTGTGCGGCCCGCATTTCAAAGTAATGGACCTGGTAGTTGGTCTGCTGGAAGAGCTGGTTGTGGCGGTCTAGGTAGACGACTTTCAGGGCCTCTTCCAAGGTCTTATCTAGCTGCGTAATCAATGCTGCCTCGTTTCGTCCGTCGCCGTTGAGTAGAAAGGCTTCAAAGCGAAGGAGAATCTGCTTGAGCAGGTCTTCAACTTGGTCGTGGTAGGCCTCGATTTTCTTTTCTTGCGAGGGCATATAGAGGTTGAACAGGAGTGCCAGTCCTGCCCCAATCAGAAAAAGCGTCAGCTCATTTCCCAAAAATATCAGAGAAATATCCTGCTCCAGCATGAGGTGGGTGACGAGGACAGTCGAGGGGGCGATGCCGGCCTCCCAGTTGAAACGGTAGGCCAGAGGGACGTAGAGTGCCAGGTAGATGCCCAGAGTCCAGATGCCAAAGCCAAAGAGAGCGAAGGTCAGGACGGCGAAGGTCAGGGCCAGGAGGGTGGCGAAGAGACGGTTGCGAGCCATTTTGAAGCTGGATTTGCGGGTGTCGAGGACGCTGAGAATGGCGATGATGCCAGCCGCTGTTGCATAAGACAAGCCTAGTGCTGTCGCTAGGTAAATAGCTAGGACGGTGGCCAAGATGAGTTTGATAGTACGGAGGGAGAGGGACATGGGAACTCCTTTGGTCTTAATCTGTTTCTATTGTACCACAAAACCCTCCTAAAGCTAGGAGGGTTGAATTTATGCAAACAAAGCAATAATACCGACTACCAAATAGCAGACTAGTTTGTAGCTTTCGTTGATAAGGATAAGGTTGATAGGGCGTTGCTCAAAGACGTAGTTTTTCAATGAAGCAAGGACCGCAATCACGCCCATGCCACCAGCTGCGTGGAGTGGTGAAACACCAAGGGTCTTGATGAAGAAAATCGCCACAACAGCAGTCAAAACTTCAATCGCCAAGGAAATCATCATTTCCTTCTGGCCATTTTTTCCAGCCTGACGGTCAGCTTCTACCTTGGCCATGTCAATGCCAGAGGCTTCAATCCAAGCATCACGGAAAATCAAACCATACCACAAACCACCAATAGCAAAGGCAATCAGCCCTGCCACAATTCCCAAAATAAGTGTCATACATTCTCCTTTTACTTGTACGGACAAGTTAATAAAGCTAAGCATACCACATCGTATGTCACATGTCAAAATTTCTTTTTCAAAAAATGCAAACAAAACCGTTGACAAAAAAAGTCTTTGGATATATACTGACAACCAAGGATTTTAAAAATCCTAAGAAAGAGGAAGAAAGCAGGAAAACAATATGACAAACGTAGTATTACTCGGCGGAAACGGCTATATCGGCCGCAATGTAACAGAAAAATGGCTCAAAAAAGACCCAAGTGCTGTCTTTTATGTCATCTCCCGCTCTGGCAAAAACCAGCTTGCCAACTCTCGTATTTATAATTTTGCGGCGGATGTGTCGGATTATAAGGCAGTGGCAGCTGTCCTACCTGACCAGGTTGACTACATCGTGGATTTTGTTGGCCGCCCAGAAAGCGACCCAGTTGCCTTTGAAGCTGTCAATGATAAGCCAGCTCAGGTCATGTTGCAGATTGCCAAGGACAAGCAAGTCAAGGCTATGGGCTTTATCGGCGGTCTTTTGGGACCAAAATCCTTCCTAGACGGCAAAAAACGCATCGCAGACCAACTCCGTGCCAGCGGCATTTGCACCGAAGTGGTTGAGCCAACCGTTGTCTATGGCAATGGCCGCAGCGATGCCCTCGCTAAACTCGTTCCCGTCTTCAAATTCTTTGGTCTTTTCATGAAAAATATGAAACCAGTCTTGGTGACCGAGGTGGCGGACGAGCTGGTTTCAAAAATGGTGAAATAAATGCCGGTCGAACGCATCCGTATCAGTCAGGAAATCGCGGCTCCCCTCGACCAAGTCTTTACCTGGTTTTACCAGTCTGAAAACTTTACGGCCTCACCCATTGTTTTTCGCTCCGCTTGGCTGGGAAAAAGCCGGTGGACAAAAGGCTCCCAGCGTGATATTATCATGATAGCGGGTTGGTATCGAGAGGAAATCACCGCCGTTAGACCCAACCACTCGATTTCTTACAAGGTCAATCGCTCCTTCCCAGCTGTCCATCAGGATTTCACGGAGATTGCTTTTGAAAAAATAGCAGAGCAGAAGACCAAGGTCACTTGGACCATCGAGATTGAGGTGCCTATACCAGTCGGGCAAAAGCTAGCCAACCGCCTAGCAGGGAAAATGGTCAAAACCCTCTATGCCACCATTCTAAGAGCAGGCAAACACGCCTTGGAGGACCAATGAAAATCAACAAAAGTGTCGAACAAGCAGTCTATGTACTGATTATCCTAGCCTTACAAGAAGACCACCGCCCTGTCAAAAGCCACGTGCTCAGTCAGGTCTTGCAGGTGTCGGATTCTTACCTGAAAAAAATCCTCATGAAACTCTCAAAAGCAGGTCTGGTTTCTGCCAATGCCAGCAAGGCAGGCGGTTACCAGCTGGGGCGGTCCATTGAGGAGATTAGTCTGAAAGATGTCTTCTATGCCTTGCAGCTCCACGAGGACACCATTCAGTTTAAGCACCTCTCTCACAGCATCTTTGATGACCAAGCCCATGTCGAAGAGAGTGAGAGCAAGATTCGTACCACCCTCGAAAATGGTCTAGCGGCCTTTTACGCCCAACTGGACCAACTCACCCTTTCCCAACTCCTCTACCAAGAAGCCTATGAAAATGGTGCGATTGATTGGGAGGGGAGAATCAAAGACTAAGAAGAGTTTGAGGACTCTTCTTTTCTTATCCTCTTAACCTATGCTATAATACTCTTATGGAACAAAATGATATGGTATATGGCGTACATGCTGTAGTGGAGAGTTTGGATGCCAACACCGGCAACAAACTCTACATTCAGGATGATTTGCGCGGAAAAAATGTAGAAAAAATCAAGGCTCTAGCGGCAGAGAAAAAGGTGTCGATTTCTTGGACGCCGAAGAAGACCCTGTCGGACATGACAGAAGGTGCCGTTCACCAAGGCTTTGTTCTGCGGGTCTCTGAGTTCGCCTATGCGGACCTGTCGGTGATTTTGGAAAAGGCAGAGCAGGAAGATAATCCTCTCATTCTCATCTTGGACGGTCTGACAGACCCCCACAACTTCGGCTCGATTTTACGGACCGCAGATGCCACTCAGGTAGCTGGCATCATCATTCCCAAGCACCGAGCAGTTGGCGTGACGCCCGTTGTGGCAAAGACCTCAACAGGTGCGGTGGCCCATGTCCCAATTGCCCGAGTGACCAATCTTAGCCAAACCCTCGACAAACTCAAGGAGGCTGGTTTCTGGGTATTTGGTACCGATATGAACGGAACCCCAAGCCACAAGTGGAATACGGCTGGCAAGCTAGCTCTCATTATCGGCAACGAAGGCAAGGGCATCTCCAGTAATATCAAAAAGCAGGTGGATGAGATGATTACCATTCCTATGAAGGGCCACGTCCAATCTCTCAACGCCAGCGTAGCAGCCGCTGTGCTCATGTACGAAGTATTTCGGAAGAAAATCTAAATGAAAGAAAAAGTTCTCATTGTAGATGGCTACAACATGATTGCCTTTTGGCAGACCACTAAGCAAGATTTTAAAAAGGGAGACTTGGATGCGGCCAGAACGACCTTACTTCGCACCTTGTCTCACTACGCAGCTTTTGAACAGATTGAGGTGATTTGTGTCTTTGATGCCCACCATGTACCAGGTCTTCGCCAGCAGTATGACGAATTCAAGGTATCGGTCATTTTTACAGAGGAGGAAGAGACGGCAGATAGTTATATCGAACGACTCAGCGCCCAGCTCAATAGTGACCGTCGCAAGCAGGTTTCCGTCGCAACCAGCGACCTCAACGAACAATGGGTGGTCTTTTCACAAGGGGCCTTACGGGTTTCGGCGCGTGAGTTAGAGGAGAGAACCAGGGTCATCAAAAAGGATTTGGACAAGTTTGTGGACCAGGTAGAGCTCTACATCCCACGGCTCAATCCCTGGTCAGATGGGAATTTTCAAGCCTTAAAAGAAATGATGGAGGAAATGAAAGAGTGACATTTACAATCGTAACCGATTCGACATCGGATTTGCCAATCAGCTGGGTCCAAGAAAACGATGTGACCGTGCTTGGTTTGACCATTAACCTAGACGGCGTAACCTATGATACAGTCGGTGAAAACCGTTTGACCTCAGCAGATTTGCTGGAGAAAATGGCTTCTGGCAGCCAACCTACGACCAGTCAGGTCAATGTTGGTCAGTTTGAAGAAGTTTTTGAAGCAGCAGCCAAGGAAGGCAAAGAGGTACTTTACCTCGCTTTCTCAGCAGCTCTTTCAGGGACCTACCAGAGTGCAGTCATTGCACGAGATATGGTTATGGATCAATATCCAGAAGCAGTTATCACCATCGTTGATACAAAGGCAGCGACCATTGGAGAAGGCTACTTAGTCATGAAAGCCGTTGAGGCACGTGCTGCAGGTAAGACTCTGGCAGAAACCAAGGCACTCATTGAAGAATTGGTGCCACGTTTGCGGACCTATCTCTTGGTTGACGACCTTAACCACTTGGTGCGTGGTGGCCGCTTGTCCAAGGCAGCAGCCCTAATCGGTGGTTTGGTCAATATTAAACCTCTCCTTGCACTCAATGCGGAAGGGAAGTTAGAAGCCATTGCCAAAATTCGTGGCCGTAAAAAAGGAATCAAGGAAATGCTGAACCTGACCTTGGACAACTTGGATCATTCTACGGTCATGGTGGCCTATACAGGTGATATTGAGGCGGCTGAAGCGATTAAGGCAACCTTGTTGGAAGACAGCCGTGTTACTGATGTGCTCTTGACAGAGTTAGGGCCAATTATTGCCACCCATACAGGTACAGGGGTGCTAGCTATCCTATCCATCAATAAGAAAGAGAGATAATCTCTTTTCTTTATTCACACAAAAAGAAAACGGTTACAAATAACAAAACATATCCATTTGGAGGTTCTTATGAAACGCTTATTGTCATGCTATGCCAGTGATATGGTGGGAGCGACCAAGGAGGAGCTCAAGCAGTCCATTTTATCCAGCGAAGGTCGGATTATCATGGGAGAAACAGTGGTTACGGCGGCTCCCTTGATTGCGGGGGTGACCAATGCGGAGATGATGGCAGCCTTTGGTTGCGATTTTTTGGTACTCAATGAATTGGATGTTTTTCATCCGGAGATTGTTGGTTTTTACGATTGCGATAATCCCATCGCTGAAATCAAGCGGTTGACAGGTCGATTGGTCGGGATAAACTTGGAGCCTGTGGATACTAGTCAGGAAGTTCAAGACCAGCAGGTTTTTCTAAAACCAGGTCGTCAGGTCAGTCCAGAAAGTTTGCGACAGGCCCAAGTTCTTGGCGTGGACTTCATCATGCTGACAGGTAATCCTGCTACGGGTGTGTCTATAGCTGCAATCCGCTCTGCTATTGGCCTTGCCAAAGAATACTTTGAGGGCCTCATCTTTGCGGGGAAAATGCACGGTGCAGGTCTAGGAGAGTCAGTCGTGGATAGTCAAGCCCTGCTGGACTTTGTGGAGCTGGGGGCAGACGGCGTCCTCATACCTGCGGTCGGCACGGTGCCGGGTGTGCGGGAGGAAATCGTGGCACCGATCGTCAGTCAGGTCAAGGCGCGTGGGGCTTTGGTTATTTCGACTATCGGGACTAGTCAGGAGAGTGCGGACAGCCAGACGGTGCGGGAGTTTGGGCTCAGCAACAAGCGGGTAGGTTCGGACATTCACCATATCGGAGATGGGGGTTACGGTCGGATGCCAGACCCTGAAAATATCTTGGCCCTGTCCTTGGCGGTTAGAGGTAAGCGGCACACCTATTTTAAAATGGGGCAGTCAGTGAGGAGATAGGGTTATGATAAGGTTTTCATTCTCAGCAGTTCTGCTATCTTTCAAAAAATAAAAAAAGTAAAGTAAAATGGCTTGACGGAGACTAGTAGATTTGATAGAATGGTAGACGGTATTGTTTACCCCATTTGAAAGGCCCCGGAACCTTCCAAATACCCGCGGACCGGAACATCCGCCCAGTAAACAAAAACGATTCGTATAGGAGAAATCATGAACAAAACAACTTTTATGGCTAAACCAGGCCAAGTTGAGCGCAAATGGTATGTAGTAGACGCTACTGATGTACCTCTTGGACGTCTTTCTGCAGTAGTTGCTAGCGTACTTCGCGGAAAAAACAAACCAACTTTCACACCTCACACTGATACTGGTGACTTCGTTATCGTTATCAACGCTGAGAAAGTGAAATTGACTGGTAAAAAAGCAACTGATAAGATTTACTACACTCACTCAAACCACCCAGGCGGATTGAAATCAATCTCAGCTGGTGAATTGCGTTCTAAAAACGCTGTTCGTTTGATTGAAAAATCAGTTAAAGGTATGCTTCCACACAACACACTTGGTCGTGCACAAGGCATGAAGTTGAAAGTGTTTGTAGGTGCTGAGCACACTCACGCTGCACAACAACCAGAAGTACTTGATATTTCAGGTCTTATCTAAGGGAAAGGACGTAATCTAAATGGCACAAGCACAATACACAGGTACTGGTCGTCGTAAAAACGCGGTTGCACGCGTACGTTTGGTCCCAGGTACTGGTAAAATCACAGTAAACAAAAAAGATGTAGAAGAGTACATCCCACACGCTGACCTTCGTTTGGTTATCAACCAACCATTCGCAGTAACTTCAACACAAGGTTCATACGACGTTTTCGTTAACGTGAACGGTGGTGGTTACGGTGGTCAATCAGGTGCGATTCGTCACGGTATCGCGCGTGCATTGCTTCAAGTTGACCCAGACTTCCGCGATTCATTGAAACGCGCAGGCCTTCTTACACGTGACGCTCGTATGGTTGAACGTAAGAAACCAGGTCTTAAGAAAGCACGTAAAGCTAGCCAGTTCTCTAAACGTTAAGAACCAGCTACATTACAGCAGAACAACACTTCATGGTTCACACCATGGGGTGTTTTTTTGATGTTTTTTAGCAAAATTCACACCACTTTTCACACCAAATTCACACCATTTACTATTTGAGGTTTTTATAGGCGACCTCCCCGACAGCCATCGGAACAACATTTGAAGTATTGACGTAAGTCTTCGTTGTAATAGTATCACTATGTGTTAGAGCTTCAGAAATAGCCTCTAGTGATGTTCCTGCTAGTTTTGCAAGTGTTGCTCCAGTATGGCGTAATTTATGAGGCGTAGCGTGTGTCAGTTCTTTGTGACGGCGTTTGACTGACTTCATTTTGTTATTGAGATAATCAGCGTGTAAGGGACTATTCACATTGCCTTTCATGTCGATATAAGTGAAGACATATTGTTCATCAGTTTGGATAATACCAAATTTCGCCAGTTCGGCTTTCTGTTGCTTTTTCCAAGATTGAAGAAGGTCGATAAGTTCAGCTGGAATTCGAAATGTTGTTTTCTTGTTCCCTTTAGTAGACTTAGGATTTTTGTACTTATCTAAGGCTTGAACTAATTGAATTTCTTGTTTTTTGATGTTGATGTGTTTCCATTGCAAAGCGTAGCTTTCGGATTTTCTATCTCCTAAGAAAAAAGTTGTATAGAATAGCACATAATCTTTGAAAAATAGTTTACCATTTTCCAAGTCTTCTTCAAAAGCTGTGAACCATGCTTGGAGTTCTTCTTGTGAGAGATATAAATCTTCATCGTTTTTCGCTTCCTGTAATTTGTTTTTCTTTGTAGACTTGATTCGCTTGATAGTTTTTGAAATCTTGTTGGACTCGATGTATTCTAACTCTTCTGCCCAATCAAAAATAGAATTGACATAGCTACGAATAACTTTAAAGTTTGCATATTCTTCGGATTTTTGTGTCAATAAATGTAAAACGACTTGCTTATTTTGATTGAGGAAATTAAGTGAAAAGTTCCCAAACATCGGTAAGATGTGTTTCCGAAAAACAATCTCGGTTCCGTCAATTGTGGCACGTGATGGTTGTTTTATTGTTGATGTTGTTTGACCAGCTTTGTAAAAATCCCACCAAACATGTTTGTAGAAGTCAGAAAATAATATATCTCCATTTGTTTCAAGAGAAGCTTCTAATTCTCCGCTTAGGATATTTTCTACTTTTGTGAGTATTTCTAATTCGGCTTGTTTTGCCTCCCTTCGAGTTTTGAAGGTCTTTTCATACATCTTACCAGTTATTTGCAGAAATGCTTTAGCTTCATCTGGGATGTACAGTCTAAGACGATAAGTATTATTTTTAGTTTTTGTAATTGACATAGTATTCTCCTTGTGAATTGAGCTAGAAAAATACCGTGGCTTTATTATAACAAACCACGGTAAAAATGCTACTGATTTTGTAACCAGCGATTGATTTCAGTTTTGTCAAATCGAACAGTTTTCTCAATACGAATGACTGGCAAACCCTTCCGAATCCAACTATCAAGTGTGTTGTTGGAGATTCCTAGATACTTGCAGGTTTGATGTTTATTCAGAAAAGGACTTTCGAGATTGCTGTTGTTCAACCTATTTTCGATTTCTTGTCTGATTAAGTCTGCGACAAGTTGTTGGATTTGATGGATCTGCTCATCGGGTAGAATGACTTGCATTTTCTTGCCCCTTTCTAATAATTTCTGAGTGTCGTCTTGAATCTAGATACTTTGCAAAGAAGTATGTTTTATCTACAATCAGTGATAATAACAGCGGTTCTTTATCTCTAGCAAAGTTCACCAGAGTCTTAAATTCTGTAAAATTATATTCCTCTATGAGATCGATTATTGTTGCGAGAAATATGTCATTTGTATTATTAATTAAAAATTTGTCTAACTCAAAACCACAACCGGACTCAATATCTTCAAGGTTATAGGGTGTTTTATCAGGATTTTCAGCATGGACAAAGTAGTCATACATTCCTTTTGGGGACATAATAACTTCTACATGGGTTGGGGTATTTAGTTTTTCTCTTAGAAGTTCTGAAACTTGTGAGTAGCTTTTTAAGGAATCAAAGAACAAAGCACCATGTTTGTGTGACTTCTTAAACTCTCCAGTTTGTCTATTAACATCTTTATCATGCCAAGGACTTAGCACAAATGGGACATGAATTTCTTCAAGGATTTCTAAATAATTATCAGGAGTACTTTCTTGATAAAGTAAGAAGGCCCATTTGTTAGAACGTTTTTCTTTTGACATTATTTTCCTTTCTGATTAATGATTATCGTTTTGAACCGAAAATCTGCATCCATCTACCAACCCTCATCGGTGAGGAAAAGTAATAGTTAGGATTATTATTTACGATTTCTTCAAAAATAATGGGCTCTGCTTGCTTATATAATTTTACTGAATCAACATTTACAGGTAATCGAAGTGCTACTTTTATACTTTGGTTCTGAACATTAACAGTACAATGACTGACAGTATTGTTATATAATGTGAATTTATTTCGGTCAAGAGAATCATTACTTACTTTAAATATAAACCATCTTATAGCTATCGTTTTATATAGTTGTTTAGTTTTTATTTAATGTATGATAAAATAGACTTATGACTTACGGAATTGATTTTAGAAAACGCGTTATTGCCTATGTCCAATCAGGACACACAAAAAAGGAAACCTGTGACCTATTTGGTATTGGAACCGATACCTTGTACCGTTGGGAGACACAGCTGAAAAATGAAGGACATCTGAATCGTAAACCACGAGCTCGTAGTCCTCGTAAACTTCCGCATGACCGCTTGAAAGCCTATGTCAAGGAACATCCAGATGCTTTCTTAAGGGAAATTGCAGAGCATTTTGACTGTAGTATTCCCTCAGTTTGGGCCGCCTTAAAAAAACTGAACATCACTTTAAAAAAAGACCACAACCTATAAAGAACAAGATAGCGAAAAAGTGAGACGCTATCTTGATGTTTTAGCCTGCTTTCCAAACACCCCTATTGTTTATATTGAT